>NZ_JBFTNT010000432.1:0-2557 GCF_056397585.1 Pedobacter sp. 05L430
GTATTCCTACTACTGCTGTCTGCCCAATGCTTCGGTCAGAAATTTCGTCCCAAAAAACTAGAAGAAACATTATCTATAGCCGTAAAAAAAGCATACGGTGCTAGTGTAAGGATATGGGGTTATGATACATTGAAAAAGGTGCAGACTAGTGCTCAGTTTACGGGTGTAGTGGTTACTGCCCAAGGCCATATTCTAACAGCGGCACATGTGAATCAACCTGATAATACTTATTTAATCATGTTCCCTAATGGGAAATCGCATGTCGCACGCGGGCTCGGTGAAATTGAATTTACTGAGAATAAGATGTTTCCCGATGTAGCACTGATGAAAATCATCGAAGCTGGTGCCTGGCCTTATGCCGAAATGGGCTGGTCATCTTCCCTAAAGATAGATGAACCTTGTTTAAGTATCGCTTACCCGGAAACACTAAATCAAACACTGCCAACCCTTAGGTTTGGCCGGATCACGGATCTGAAAAATCAGTTTGGGTTTATTCAATCAACTTKCGTCATGGAGCCGGGGGATTCAGGGGGTCCGCTGTTTGATCATTTTGGACGGGTTGTTGCGTTACACAGTGCAATTGGAACCGATGAAGATGAAAATTATGAGATCCCTATCGATCTTTACCGGAAATACTGGACAGCCTTAAATGTCTCCAAAACTTACGGTGCACTCCCTTCAAATGAGGATGCTGTTGGCAATGATCCGCTTCAATCGGCAATTCTGAATATTCCTGCCCTCCAAGATCAACAGGGTAGTTTTTCTACCCTGACTACAGAGCTAAAGGAGAGTTGTTTAGGTATTAGCAGTACGGTACATGGCAAAACACAAAAAATTAATGGAACTCTAATCTCCCTGACTGCAAGATCAGCCGTTGGTAACAATGTCATCAATAGTCTTGTGATCAGTAAGAGTTCCTTAATTGGCGAAGATCCGGTTGTATTTACTGCGAATAAATCCTTTGCGCTTAAAGTCATTTTGCGTGATCCTGAAAACGACCTTGTGCTGCTGCAACCGATAGGTTCAATTCAGGGCGGTATACAATTAAAACAGTTTAACCGGGATAGCTTATCCTTTCAAAGACTGGGTAAATTTCTGATTTCACCGCTACCAGATCGCCCTGATCAGGTCAGTGTAATCGGGAGTATGTATTTTAATGCCCCAAAAAGGTTTAGCATTGGATATTTAGGGGCTATGGCTACATTCAAAGATAGCAACATTGTGATTACTGCAGTCCAGCCAGGTTCTCCGGCCGGAATAAGTGGGATAGCCGTAGGTGATCGGGTTCTAAGTATCAATGATATGGCGATCAATAAGCCCGAAGACTATGGAGCCGAGTTGATGAAGTTCTGGCCGTTTGATTCACTTACCTTTAAGATAAAACGATTAGATCAACTCTATTTCAAAAACCTGACTTTGGATGTATTCAAATCGCCTTTATCAACGCATCCAGCAGAACTGTTTAATGGAGGTAAAAGCATCAGACGCGATGGGTTTACGCAGGTGTTTAGTCATGATGGCAGGGTCAAGCCCGAGGAATGTGGCGGTCCTGTTTTTGACCTTAAGAATCGTTTCTGTGGCATTAATATAGCGCGTTCCAGCAGGACAACTACACTGGTTGTTCCGACCGAGGTATTACTGCGTTTAATTGAACGTTATCAAAGCAGTCTGCCAACACGATAACTTCATAAGTCAATGCATAATCTACTGAAGTAAAAAAGGCGACTATTTACCCACTATAGGTACGGCAAGTGGCTAAGTGTAAGCCACCGGGAGAGCAATATTGCTTCCAAAGCCGCTAACCAACATTTTGGCTTTCGATACAGCCATCGAGAAGCATGTAATTGGCTTGATGGAACTACTGAAGATGTACTTTACTATGTACTTGACTTGCCGAAAGGTCAAATCAATGAGCAAAATATGTTGTCCATTGTTAAATAAATGATAATTTAATGTTATTTAAATCATGTAATTTTATTGCATGAAATTCTCTGTATATGTAATTTATGAACTGCTGATGAGAGCCCAAGAATTTGATCCGGGAATAGGTGAATATCAGTCATATAGAAAAATAAATGCAGGTATTTCAGTGCTTATCTTTTAGACAGGCAGTTCAATAATCCTGCTTTGGTCACCAGGGATGATATTTTAGGCCTTTTATCAACTTACAAGCCAAAACAACGCTTTTAAATAAAGGTTGAATGTCTTTTGAGATGCATCTCTTAACAAGATCCGAAGAACAATATTACAATTAACATTATGGTAATGCAGGAGGCTTTTTAAACATTTAGTTTTGCTGAATGAATTATTTGTTCAGCGAATGATAAAAGATTACCACAAACTATCCGACCACTTGCTACTTGAAGAATGTCGCCTGAACAACCTGAGGGCATATGATCAGTTGTTTGAACGGTATTTTGGTAAACTCTACCAGTTCTCCTTGAACTACGTTAAAAATTCCGCCGTGGCCGAAGAGTTGGTTATGGACCTGATGTTCAACATCTGGAAAAAAAGGATGGATTTGGAGGTTACCGGAGAATTCAGTGCCTAATTGTTT
>NZ_JBFTNT010000433.1:0-2522 GCF_056397585.1 Pedobacter sp. 05L430
GCTTATATCATAATGTCGCTTTATCTGATAGAAGGACACCGCAAAAATATTTCAAACCTCGTTTCTCATCTGGAAAAGATCAATCTGAACTGGTTAAGAAATCTGATGATCGGCATGTCCCTGATCTGGTTATCTATTCTCTTGGGCAATGACATCTCTACCTTTACGTTAGTAGACCTGTTTATTTTGTCTATTGGCTATTTTGGCATCAAACAAGTTGGGATTTTCAACAATAACGTCATTACTTTACCTGCTAACCATTTGGAGATGGGATTATTAGGTGTCATTGAAGATGAATCTTCAATAACTACAAAGGTAAAATATCAAAAATCGACAATGGGGTACACGCTCTTGTCAGAAATACATTTGCAAGTTACGCAGTTAATGCAGCAGGAAAAGTTGTTTAAAGATCCTGAACTGAGCTTGAATGAACTTGCGGAACGACTGAACATCCATCCAAATGCTTTATCTCAGGTAATCAATACACTGGAAGATAAAAACTTCTATGATTATGTCAATGGACTTAGAATTGAAGAATTTAAACTCATTTCGATGCGGCCCGGAAATCATAAATTCACCTTATTAGCTTTAGCATATGAGGTTGGCTTTAATTCTAAAACTTCCTTTAATAGAAACTTCAAAAAGAAGATAGGAGTGTCGCCAACAACCTATTTAAAACAGCAGAAATTAAGTCTGCAAGCTACAATCTAAACAATAATAGGTGCCACCTTACAAAGTGGAACCATTTTTTGCCCGCTAGTGTACATTTTTGTTGCATAATGTTTGGGAAGATGCTGTACCTGCAGCACCCACTAGTTTAAACATAGTACGCTGATATGAAAAAGAAAATCCTGTGGATTTTATTTGGCTTTTTTTCAATTATTATTGGACTTTATCCACTTAAATATTTTTTAATAAATGGAAAGGTTGGAATAATGAATGACAAACCAGAGTGGCTTTTAAACAACCTCGTCTGGTATATTGCTTTTTATATACATATTATTTTTGGAGGGGTTGCATTACTTGTGGGATGGCTCCAGTTTAGCTCAAAACTTAGGTCCAGAAATATCAAAGTACACAGGCTTACTGGAAAAATATATGTTGTTTCGGCTTTATTCAGTTCCCTTTCCGGTTTCTACATAGCGCTTTTTTCGGATGGAGGTTTCTGGGCATCACTTGGATTTAGCTGTTTAGGCATAATCTGGTTTTGTACCACCTTAATAGCATACTTAACCGTCAGGAAACAACAAATCGGAAAACATCAATTACTGATGATCTACAGTTATGCGGCTTGTTTTGCTGCTGTTACACTAAGAATCTGGCTGCCTATTTTGATTTTAGTTATCGGTATCTACGACACGTCCTATATAATTGTAGCCTGGTTGTCGTGGATACCAAATCTGCTCGTTGCCTATTTGATCACAACGAAATTAACTCAAAAAACGATACCTAAGAAAAGTGCGAAATTTCTGGGGAACGGTTTAAGTACAAAATTTTATCCGAATTTTAGTAAAACATTAAAAAAATGAGATCACAGATACATGTAGTAATTTTGCTTTTATTGAGTGCAGTCCGTGCATGGGCTTTAGTGTATTTTCGGCGATAATGATTCTTGGTCACCTTTGGTGAAATAGACAATTTACACCCCTGAGCTGATGTGACCTCAAATCTTATCCCTATACTTTTTTAAAAATTCATTACAATGCATGAGAATTTCATCGGGAGTTCTGTCTAAATTATGGACAGAAAAAATGACGTCTTCATTCCTGGTTTCACTTTCAGCACAGAGCTGATACTGGGCTACCGAATAGGTTGTTGAAGCTGTACCTTCACCTTCGTTTGGATAAGAAGTAAGATACTTATAATGAACTAATAATCTAAATCCAGTGATATTCTGCCATTGAATTAGCTTTTTGCGTTGGAACTGAAATATTTGCAGAAAAGCAAAGCTGTCGTATAAACCTTTGCTGGAGGACAACATCAGCCCCTGCTCTGATATCATAATTGCTGCTTTTAACCGAATCAGTTTGTTTGCAATAAAGTCAACGATCGCAGGAAGTAAAAAGACCATTGCAATAATTCCAAATACAATACGATCATTGTTTCCATGGGCTTCGAACATTGCATAGGAAAACAAGACAACTGGTATCAACGTCACAAATAACCACACAAGACTTCTGTAGGGCTGAGTTGATCTTTTTATAGTTATGGATTCCATATTGATATTTAAAGACGCGTTAATCCTGTGGGCAGAATTGGTGATTTGTTTACTGCAAAACACATTTCTTGTAAAAGGTCATATGATAAAATTACGCATTTTCACTAAATAGTATGTTCTAAAAAGGAAAATGCCTGCTATTCGTGCGATTTGCAGGCTTTTTGTCGGTTCTGATACCTTTTTGGTGCAGAGTGGGGAATTTGTACCTAAGCTTAAAAACCGTCTTGTTTAGTGTCTGAGTGGACCTGGGAAATTCAACTCACCAAATTACTCACCGCCATCTCTGTTTTTATAACTGCAAATG
>NZ_JBFTNT010000434.1:0-3978 GCF_056397585.1 Pedobacter sp. 05L430
CTTTTAGTCAGTGAAATCAAAGCTACATTCCATTCGAGAAATTCCGGGAATACCTTTGTCCTTTGTAAATCAATATACTGATTTATACGCACTGAATTGACTGTAGGCAGACCCTTGTATGTCTGATATTCTTTTAAAAAATCTTGTATAAGTAAAACCGGAATATTAAACCAGACATTCCTTGGCTCGAAATCAGCATCAGGCTTGCCCAGGGACAAAATAAAGTTTTGAGCTACTTCAAAATTAGATTTGAGTATTGTTTCAGAAGCAGGGAGTGTTGAGGTCTCTATAAGCGTTCCCTGATAATTCAAGCGCATATTATCTGCTGCCCGCATTTTCATTACACTTGTTACCATCATATCCGGGTGATCCTCAACACGCAGACCGAAATCTATGGGCGTAAGTTTCAAACGGGACATTTCAATAAACTCTTCCCTCAATGATTCGAACGCAGTTGATATGTGCCGATACCATTTAAACAGATCAGGAGTAGTATAGATTCTGCAAAGGTCTTCGAAACCATTTCTATATCCAAACCATCTCCCCATCTGCATCAAGGTATCATATAATGAAGTACTTCTGGTAAAGTAGCTTATAGTTAATCCTTCAAGTGTTAGTCCTCTGGACAGTTTATCACCACCTATTGCTATACTCCACAAACCTGTTCTGGCTTTCGTTTTATAATCAAGTATATCACCCACCGTTCCGTTTATTATGCGACATTGTTGCTCCAACTTCTTTACTGTCTTTTTTATAAAAGGGATAATATCGGCCCATTCGGGTATGATCTTATCCATTTCTATTGAAGTAAGCACAAAATCTTTCTGATAAAGCTCCTGCATATCTGTAAGTATGTCTATATCATCGGATAAAACAGCCAATTTTATAATACTCACTTCATCATTAACTAGTTCTGCTAAAGTGGCTTGAATGGCATTATACCTGGTACAATGAATCAGCATGGTATTGTGTTTTGTATCTTGACCTCTGTACCAACGAATGGCAGATGAAATTATAAATGCTTTTAATGCTTGCTTTAATGTTTCCGGCAATGCTGTAAGCGTATAATCAGCTTTGTGTCGAACGGGTAAGATGCTATTTTGACCTCCTGAATCAGCAACACCTCTATAAATAGGCAAGCCGGTATCTGCATCATTATTTAAGCCAAATACTTCTTTTGGACCAAGATAATTGGAAGGCGCCCCCAGAGTTTTAATAAAAGCAGAAGGAAAAAGATCTTTGCCGAGTACCCTGTGATCTATATTATGTCGGATAAAAATATTGGCAAACGGTGTGGCGGTAAACCCGATATAAACCTTTTGTCTGAATAGATTCAGAATTTCCCTTATACAGTAATTTATTGCTGTCGGATCAAGCTCGTCACCATCTGAGCTAACCGTCTTTTTGGTATTAATGGATGCCTGATCAGCTTCGTCATCAATAATCAACAATGGAAGATTATTAAACTGACTAACATTATCCTTTTTTTAGGTAAGATCATCATCAAATATATCTATCCAATGCTGAAGGTATTTTCTAAGATTGGTAAGAATAGATTTATTCTTTTTTATTACAAATAAGATAGGTCTTTCACTACTGGGTGGAGTGCCTCTGGACTTTCTGATGTTAAAATCCCCTGATTTATTTGGCTTCAAATTCGATTCAGTAAAATAATCAATCGGAATATAAGTTTCTCCCGGAAGTGTAGAAACCCCTATTCTTTTCTGTTTCTCTTCTGGATTAGTATCAATACCCAGCACCTCTTCGTCAATTCTTTCCTGGGTCTGTTGTCGTAAGCTTTCCTGTGTTCCGGCAAGAATTATGACGATTCTGTAACCAGAGTCTATTGCTTTATTAACAATCCCCATAAAGTTAGCGGTTTTACCGGATTGCACATATCCAACAACCAGCCCCCTACGATCAAATGACCGGTTTGGAATAGTAGGATCCTCAATGTTTTCCAGAATTTCGTCAGATATAGTATCAATTTTATCTACAGACGATTCAGCCCATCCTTTAATGTGTGTGAGGTATTTCCGGTATCTGTTCCAGAAGCGAAACTTGATTTCATCATTTGCCTTCTTAGGCCGGTACCAATCTATATGTCCTTCATTATCTGTTAATGAATAATGCGTTCCATCATCTACAATCAGGTTAACTTCTTCATCCAACTCTTTACGAATGTAGTCTTTTAGCTCATTTATTGAAGCAAAAGCTTTTCCGGGAAGAATGACCTGTTCAAAGGAGAAAGGAGAACATACCATATCAATAGCCTGAGACATTGCTTTATCATAATCCATCGCCTTTTTAAACGTCTCAAACAGACCTCTTATATTTGCTTTCAGTTCGTTAAAATGTATCATAATTTATTATTTTAATCTCTGAAATACATCCATTGCATTCAGTTGCGCTATTGCATTCTTTTCAGGAACCCCGGATTCAATTAATACCCGGAGTGCGGTTTCATATATTTCTTCAAGTTCAGACACCTTATGCTGTAAAGGCGTACCTATTATTACTGATGTTCAGTCCAGCCCTTTGTCATTTGGACTTGATCTTTTTCATCTTTAGACATTTTGGATTCGTGAGGCAAAATGTATGGTTGAATAACTATATTTCGCCCTTTAATTGATAATTGTTCTTCCTGCAATTCTGTTGAAGGATATTCGGAAGATATATCGAATGGGTTTACAGGGGCAACTATATCATTAAAAATTACGATTTCCAGATCATTTTTCTCTATATAGCGATGAAAAATTAATCCAAGATGTTTTTTAACGTTTTCAAATTTTCTATAAAAATTTTCTTTATCCAGATTGTGTTCGTCAGACTCCATTAGTCGGTCCATTTTCTCCCAGAGTATAACTGTTCCTTTGCTACCAAATGTCAGCTCACCTAAATTCTTCCTTGAATGATCATCAATACAGTCTCTTAATAGTGCCCAATCCTTTTTTTTAGCTATAAAATCTAAATCCCAACACCTTACAAACTCTTTTAGCTTTGTTTTTTTTGTTTTTACAGTAAGTCGTCTGCATTGAGAGAAAGAGGCGGTTTTAAGGCCTAATCCAAAACGGCCAAGATCATCATCAAGCCTTTCTTCAAGCGGGTCCAAACTACCCAACCTCATTGCATCTTTCAATTGCTGTTCATTCATTCCATCCCCATTATCCTCTATTCTTACAAAAGATGCATATCTATCTATTCCAAAAGATATATGTATTTTAGATGCTTTAGCAGAAATGCTGTTGTCAATCAAATCAGCAATTGAAGTCTCTATGGAATATCCGTAAGACCTTGCAGATTGAAATTGGTACTCAGCTTTTGGTCTTATAATATCATATTTTGCTTCTTTATTCTTCATGAGAATTGCTATTTATGAGTTATAATATTTCTTAAGTCACTTGCTGTTATAATTGTATAATGAATATCCAGTAGCTTATGACAGCTAGGGCAAACGAAAATAAAATCATCAGGATTAACCTCACGGGTTAATGATGACTCATCAATTACTCCTATGTAATGTAATTCCATCAAATCATCCCCTAAAGTTCCATATGTGTTCAATGAATTCATATTGCATACAAAGCATGTGGAGATTTCGCCTGTTTTAATAGTATTCTTTTTTAAACGTAGAGTTAGTGGGTTTAATTCCATATTTTTATGGTAATTGAATTTAAAATCCCGTTCCTTAGATGAAACATAAGGCATAATAGGTTCGGCTAATCGTTCCTCTCCTACATTATTCGTAAATTGTTTAATTAAATCAGCCTCTTCTTTCAATTTACCCCGATGCATACGGTATTCATCAAATATCGTTTTCGCCAGTTTACCAGAATTGGATAAACCATCTCCTGCATATCCGGAGTCCATCGCTTTAAAATTACCTAATCTTCTGGCAACCCCACTTGGATTTCTGAATTTCTTTATGTCAGGAATGTTTTTATGTACAGATAACTTTCTGAGTAAATCACTTAGTAC
>NZ_JBFTNT010000435.1:0-2473 GCF_056397585.1 Pedobacter sp. 05L430
AACTATAACAGATTAGCTCGTCCAGTGTTTTTAATTATGCAACGGCATTCATCACAAAATGTAAAGACTTTGATAAATTTAAAGTACAGACTCGATTATTTAAGCTAATTCTTATATTAGCGTACTCAAAAGAAAAACTCATGAAAAGAAAATTAATCGTTTTAGCAGCCTCTGCACTCTTCTTTACCAGTGCAATGGCTCAAACACCTAATACGCTCTCAAAAGAAGAAAAAAAAGCAGGCTGGAAATTATTATTTGACGGTACAACTACAAAAGGCTGGCATACTTATCTTAAAAAAGAAGTGGGCGCAAAATGGCAGGTAAAAGATGGGGCAATCGTTTTTGATCCTACCCAACCTACCGGTGGAGGCGATCTTGTTACTGATGGGATATACGAAAACTATGAGTTGAACCTTGAATGGAAAATCTCTAAAGGCGGAAACAGCGGAATTATATTTGATATCCAGGAGGACCCTAAATACGGAGCTACTTATCTTACCGGCCCTGAAATGCAGGTATTAGATAACATCGATGCAAGCGATAACAAAAAACAAAATCACCTTGCAGGTTGTCTGTATGACATGTCTGGCGATTCAACTGTTTCTAAACCAGTACCAGTTGGCGAATGGAATAAAGTTAGACTGATTCAGGACAAAGGACACCTTACTTTCTGGTTAAATGGTATTAAAACATTTGAAGGTCAGATAGGAAGCGAAGAGTGGAAAGCTATGATTGCTAACAGCAAGTTTAAGAACAAAGACTTCGCAGACTTTGCTAAAGTTGCAAAAGGTAAAATCGCTTTACAAGAACACCCAGGCTCTAGCCAGTGGAGAAACATCAAAATCCGTACTTTATAATTCAATATAAGAGCAATTTAACGAAAGCGCCCGAATCATGATCATGATTCGGGCGCTTTCATTTATATCCTACTTACATTCTGTAGGCGCAAAAGTAAACCTGCCTCTTTCAAAGTTAATCGGTTTCCCTTTTACAAAATATGATCTTCCTAAAGATGTTTCAATCTGACCAACACCCAGCACCAGCTTGCCATCTTTTTTCAAAAGTGCAAGTGGGTTTTTATAAATGGTTTTATTTTCGCCTATTTTAAAGGTATAATCAACAAATAAGGTATCCCCTCTAAACTTTCCGTCAATTAAACCGTCATTAGTTGCTTTTTCATGATATTTTATAATCAAACCACCGGTAACTTTTCCCAACTTAGAAGTTATTACATTTAAATGTGCAGTATCTACACCATCAACAGCAATAAARCACTCATTACTGACTGGAGCATCTGCGGTATCAATCATTGTACTATCTTTCAGTTCCGAGCTTTTATCTCCTCCCTGATTGCAGCTAAATGCCAAAGGCAAAGCTATAAGTGCTAAATAAAGTGCTGATTTTTTCATGACCATAATTTAAATTGAGGGTTTACTAAATACTATACAAAATTTGATGCTATATGGTTTTATAAACAATACATCCGATTTTAGAAGGATGATCTTGTACTAATGTTTCCATATCCAACTTTCTAATCATATTTATCATCATAAAATCGCCTCCGGCAGCCATGGTAAAGAACATACCAAATGCAAAAAGCTGAATATTTCCGGTAATTAAAGCTAAAATTACAGGGAGTATTCCTAACAGTATAGCAGGCATAATAGCACCCAATATATAGTGTTTTATTTTTAAAGGCTCTTTACAGTGGCAATATGGCGTAACCGCTTTCCAGATTACACCGAACTTAATCGACTTAAATCTTTCCTTTGCAAACAGGCACCATGTTATTCCATGAATTAATTCATGGAGCACAATTCCTATAAGTATTACCAAAATCATGATTGCGCTTGTCAGCAAACCATTCATCTCCTTTGGAAATAAATTTTTGAATAGGTCAAGTGTTCCGTCACCCCACAAAAAATAGTAAAGTGGGCAAAATAAAATAACAAAAGGGATAAAATAGACAATTGAAGTAATCTGCGCTTTTGCGGCATCAATAGTCATTTCTTCCATTTTATAGCCGGGTATATTGAATTGTTCCATAGTATGGAACTAAGATATAAAAGTAAATTGAATTATTTTACCCTTAGATAAAGCATACTATAACCATCATAATAATTATCGCTGATCAGTAAAGAATCATTTCTTAAGCCCAATATATATTTCCTTTGCTCTTTAGAAATGGTGTCAACTTCGTTAAATGATATTGCTGTTTCAAGTTGTCCGGAATAAATGCTTTTTGCTTTTGAAAGCATGTATTTTCCTTCTTTAACCAGCTTTCCATTGTCAATCCGCTGATAAGTATCTTTAGATTTAAATACTAAAACTGAGCTTTTACCGTCTTCAACGGGTTTAGTTTGACCGGCAAAACCGCCACTTGAAAGTTTAAGATTCCATTTCCCAATTAGCTTTTGCTCAATATTTGGATCAGACTTTTGCTTTTCGCAGGCATAAAAGCCTACCGTAATAA
>NZ_JBFTNT010000436.1:0-2472 GCF_056397585.1 Pedobacter sp. 05L430
ACATCCTGCTCCACAAAGAGATTTTCAAGTCCCGATAATTTAGCCTCGGCCAGAATACCCTTATAATCAATTCTGCCCGTTCCTACTTCAGTATAAACAGACTTGTCTGTTTTATCCATATCCTTCACGTGCCACATTTTAAAACGGCCCGGATTTTCTTTAAATAAAACCAAAGGATCATAACCTGCATTAATAAGCCAAAAAATGTCCAGCTCAAAACTAACTAGTCCAGGATCAGTCTCTTTTAAAAATACGTCATAGCCTGTTAGCCCATTACGCAAATCCTTGAACTCAAATGCATGATTGTGATATCCAAGTTTAAGTTGGTGATCTTTACATAATTCGCCTGCCCCGTTAAACTTTTGTGCCATTCGTTTATAGTCATTGATAGTGCCAGGTGTCCTGATATCTGTAGGCGTCGCCGGAACCACAAAATATTGCTGGCCAACTACAGCAGCGGTTTCGATATGAGATTTCAATACATCCTCATTTCCATCAGGGGATAAATAAGCAGTTACATTATAATGCCCGCTTGGAGAACTCATTTGATTGGCTTCAAGTAAACAATAAACCCATAAACGCCAATTAAGACAGGAATGATTGGATCACTTAGGCAAGTAAAGAAAAAAGGTAGACCCTACATCCATTGTAGATTCTACCTCAATACGTCCACGTAATCTCTCTACCTGCGATTTCACAGTACCAAGCCCAATACCATTTCCGATATTACTGAAGCGATCCAAAACGCCGGAACAATAGCCGTGCTCAAAAATACTGCTTAGAACCTCTTTCGACATACCAATGCCATTGTCGCCTACTACGAAAGTATATCCTTCTGCAGTTTGTTCAAACTTTATTTTAATCTCAGGATGAATTTTATCGTTATATCTTATGGCATTACTTAATAGGTTCAGCAATATCTGCTCCAATGCAATTCTGGAGGAACAAATTTCCGCGTCCAGCGGAAGTTGGAGTTTGCAATTTTCTGGTACAGTAAGCATACTGATTACTTCTTCCAGTAAATGGGTAAGGGAAAAAACTTCCTTCTCTTCTCCTACCCCTGTAGAAGTTTTTGTGTCCCTGAGCAGTTCATTAACGTAGTCCACTAGTTTCTTTGCTGAATTTAGCGAAATGTCAATAAAACGATAATAGCCATCATGCCCCGCCTTCTCTGCTTTACTTCTTAAAGCTTGTGCCGTAAGCATGATATTACCCAATGGATTTTTGATATCGTGGGCTACGCGCTCGGCAAATTTCTGAACCAAACCATTTGACTCTTCCAGCGCTTTATTCACTTCTTCATATTCGTATACTTTCTTACGTAGCTCGATCAATTGAAGCGCCTGTCGCCCCAGAATTTTCAATGCCCTTATCTGGCTGTCATTGAGCTGTTTCTTTTCATTACCAATAACACAGATACTCCCAAGTGCATATCCATCAGGATTTACCAGAGGAACACCTGCGTAGAAAACCACTTTATGCTGGGTTACCATCGGGTTATCAAAAAAACGAGAATCTTCAGTAGCATCGCTGACGATCATGATCTCCTGATCATCTATTATTGCATGGCTACAAAAAGTATAATCACGGTGATTTTCTGTTAATTCAGTCCCATATCTGGATTTAAACCATTGACGCTGCTCTCCAATTAAGGTAATCAAAGCAACTGGTGTCTGACAAATTTCTGCGGCCAGCATAGCAAGGTCATCGTACTCCTGCTCCTGTTCACTATCCATAAGCTGGTAGGAAGCAAGGGCCGATAGCCTGGCAGATTCATTTTCAGGTAGTGAAGCGACTTTCATGAATATATACGTTGATGCTAAAGATAGTATAATCCCATCGTGTAAAAATCGAAAAAAATCGTTTCTTTGGAATACGGCCCTTAATATTTAAAGTTGACAATGAAACTAACCAGGCGAAAATTCATAAGGGCAGGTCTTCTGGCTACATTCGGAACCATCCTGGCAGATATGTTTTGGATTGAGAAGTTTTTTATCGAAACTAATGAATTTTACATTGGCAAGGCAACTAAAGAAACAACCCATATCAAAGTTGTTCAAATCTCTGATTTGCATCTTCAATCTGTAAATTATCAGTTAAAGCATCTGGCAAATAAGCTTAACAAATTACAACCTCAACTAATCTTAATTACCGGTGATGCGATAGATAAATCGGAAAACACTCCTCTACTCAATGAGTTTTTAAAACTAATTGATAAGGAAATAAAAAAGGTGGCCATTTTAGGTAATTGGGAATATTGGGGTAATATCGATTTAGATGAGTTAAATAAAATTTATGCAGGCAATAATTGCACTCTGCTAATTAATGAAACAACACAGTATTCGTTCAAGAATAAGTCCATTTCAATAACAGGTGTAGATGATTTTATTGGAGGCAAGGCTGATTATGGCACTGCAATAAAAGGCTATAAAAAAAGCGACTACCATATTGTTCTGAATCATTGCCCTCAGT
>NZ_JBFTNT010000437.1:0-2468 GCF_056397585.1 Pedobacter sp. 05L430
GGAAAAACCACTACCATTTATCTTAAAATAAGTGGATATGAACAGCTTCAGGTTCCCACCACACTGTGCGAAAGCAATATCATTACTGCCAAGAATGCAGATTCGTTTTTGATATTTGGAATTTTTGCCGGGGTATTGGTGGTTATGTTTACCTATAATTTATTCCTATATATTTCAACAAAGGACAATACATACCTGTATTACATCATCAACATTTTATTTATAGGTTTACTTCAGGCAAATTTCCAAGGCTTCCCTTTTAAGTATCTATGGCCGAACAATGTATGGATCTCGTTCCATGCGGTGTACATATTGACACCACTGGCGGCTTTAACAGGATTGGAGTTTATGAAAAAATTCCTCCATACCAAGGAATTCCTACCAAAACTGCATAAATTCTCAAGGGTTTTCTATCTGCTATACTTCATCGCATTTATACTGATGTTTTTGGGAAACATGAACGTATCTTATCAGCTGCTTCAAATGGCGGCCATGTCGGTAGCCTTGTTTATGCTTTTAAATGCAGTTTTAGTTTACGGAAAAGGTTATCGCCCAGCAAAATTCTTTCTAATTGCGTGGAGCATGTTCTTGTTTGGTCTTTGTATTTTTGTGCTTAAAGACTATAATATTTTACCTTACAATACGATCACTTACAACATGATGCCTTTTGGCTCTGCCCTTGAAGTGATCTTGCTATCCTTTGCGCTTGCAGACAAAATCAACATCTTTAAAAAGGAGAAAGAAGATTCACAGGCCGAAGCACTTCGTATATCACTTGAAAATGAGCAATTGATATTGCAACAAAATATTGAATTAGAGAAAAAGGTGAATGAACGGACGCTTGAATTACAGGAGTCTTACCAAACCCTTGAAGTTACTTTAAGCGACTTAAAAGAAGCGCAAAGCCAGCTAGTAGATTCAGAAAAAATGGCTGGATTAGGTCAGCTAACGGCTGGTATAGCACATGAGATCAACAATCCTATTAATTTCGTTACCTCAAACATCAAACCGCTGGAATTGGATATTCTTGACATGGACAGTGTAATCATGATGTACGAGAAACTGGACTTCAATGAAGATCTTAATCCTCAGCTTGCTAAAATTGATTCATTTAAAAAACAAATTGATATAGATTTTGTAAGGGATGAGATCAAGTCCCTATTGTCAGGAATTTCTGAAGGAGCTAAAAGGACTGCTGAAATTATTAAAAGCCTGAAAAACTTTAGCAGACTTGATGAAAATGACACAAAGCCTGTTGACCTGAATGAAGGCCTTGCTTCTACCCTTGTTCTCGTTAAAAATACATTCCCTGATCATCTTGAAGTAATAAAAGATTTTGGAGATATCCCTAAAGTAGAATGTTTACCTGGAAAAATTAACCAGGTCTTCATGAATCTAATCTCTAATGCGATACATGCCATTAAAATGAAAGGCGCCAAAGATGAACCCGGCATTCTGACAATAAGATCATGGCAAGACGGTAACCAAGTGAAAATCAGCATAAAGGATACTGGAACGGGTATGCCAGAGGAAGTAAGGCAAAAAATATTTGAGCCATTCTTTACTACTAAAGATGTTGGCGAGGGAACAGGATTAGGTCTATCTATAGTTTTTAGAATTATAGAAAATCATCATGGAAATATTGATGTTGTAACAAAAGTGAATCAAGGTACCGAATTTATTATTACCTTGCCTATAAACTGAAATTAACACTTTATTTATGAATGCGCCAACAGTACGGGTTCTTTATATTGATGACGAAGAGAACAATTTACACGCTTTTAAAGCAGGCTTTAGAAGACAATATGAGATCTATACTGCTCTTTCAGCTGCCGAGGGTTTAACCATATTGGAAAATGTTTCTGTTCATGTAATTATAGCGGATCAAAAAATGCCGCAAACTACAGGAGTGGAATTTTTCAAAAGCATTATTGAAATCTATCCAGACCCTATAAGAATTTTACTTACTGGTTATACTGACATAGAAGCATTGGCAGATGCCATTAATCATGGCGACATTTACAGATACATCACTAAGCCATGGAATGACTTGGAACTTCATAATTCCATAAAGAACGCTTACGATGCTTACAAAGCCAAAATAGACTTAAGGAATAAAATTGTTGAGTTAGAGAAAACCAATGATGAACTAAATAGGTTTATTTATAGTATTTCTCATGAATTAAGAGCTCCTCTGGTTTCGGCAATGGGTATAGTGAACCTTGTAAAAATGGAGGGTCTTTTTAATTCCAGCGGCGAATACTGGGGCTTAATAGAAACCTGTTCTAATAAACTGGATTACTATATTCAAAAAACATTACAATATTATAAAAACAATAAAACCGTTGCCAAACATACACCTGTAAATTTCTCAACCCTTATAAATGAACTGATTGAGCTTTATTCTTATAGTGATAGAGACACACATTTCCATGTAAACATTAAACAGGATATTCCTTTTCATGGAG
>NZ_JBFTNT010000438.1:0-2414 GCF_056397585.1 Pedobacter sp. 05L430
CACAAAGGTCTAAGCTATTCTCTAATAGATGGGTATACAGATTACTGGATTACTTACCAAAATCACTGATTGGTGAACAAGTGTAAAACAAGTTTACGAACAAGCTTAATTGCAGTGGTTAAGCCAATCAACTAGCCTGTTGATGGCATTTTGAACTGGCTTATTAGATGATAGACTTTGCGCTGCATCAGCACCCCAGATCGCCGTAAAACGTTTCTCCGAAAAACGGTTCAGCTTTTCGCAAACTGTATCGGTTCCACATGCTTCATTGCTATGGATCTGGAAAACTGGTTTTCCTTTGCTGTCAATATTTACACGAGAATAAGCGATCACTTTGCCGCCCTTTTCTGCAATTCCAATGGGTAATCCAAAATCAGAAGTAAGCACCTTACCAGAACCATTTGCATGTTTAACAAGCGCTAAACAAATCTGGTAAAGGTTTATAACCGATTTCAAATCTTCCAAATAAACTTCTCGAAGCTTGATATCCTCTTTTTTTATTTCTGTTGCTCCCATAACGTTAAACTTATTCCACAAAATTATAGAATAAGAATAAAGGGATACAGATACAAAAATGTTATTATTGAGCGATACAGATTTAAAACATACGCCAAAATCTTCTTTTCTCCAGAAAGCGAAACTCAGATTGTGATTGTTAAGAACAACTTTTAGTAAATTTGAATTATGACTACGTTAACAGTAAATATTGACAACAAAAAATCTGAAAAAGCAGTTAAAGCTGTTTTAGAGGCTTTAGGACTAGATTACAGCGTAGCTTCAAATTCAGAAAAAGTTCTACGGCCGTTAAATAAGACCGAACAGAACATTTACAACAATCTAGCACGTTCCTTCGAGCAAATCAAATTGCATCAGGAGGGAAAGATTAAACTTCAAGATGCAAAAGCAGCTATATTGGAGATTGAAGCGGAACTTGATCAATAATGGCATTCGAGATTGTTTTAACCTCCGATTTTAAAAAAGAATTAAAGCAAATAGCAAAAAAAACATAAAGGAATTTTAAGAGACCTAAATGCTTTAATTGAAGAATTAGAAGAGAATCCGATTATAGGAACTGATCTAGGTCAAAATTTGTATAAATAAGATTAGCAATTTCTGGAACAAATAAAGGAAAATCTGGCGGTGCCAGAATCATAACCATGTTTTAATAATTAGTGAGACTGTATATCTTACCGACATTTATTTAAAAAACKAACACGATACGGTTGATGTCTCCTTAATTATTCAACGTCTAAAGAACACCGGTTTGCTCTAAAGCATTCCTGCAATTTTTTTCATTTCTCTTACTTTGTTGCTTTCTCCTCACCCTTCCCCTCCTTTTCCTCAACCCCATCCTTTCCATTATTAAATTCCCTTATCCCCTTGCCTAAACCACTCATCAATTCCGGGATCTTCTTTCCACCAAAAAGCAAAAGAACTACAACCAAAATAACCAGGATCTCTTGTGTGCCCAATGCCGCCAGTAATGTATTATGTAACATGTGTTATAAAATTTATGATATTAACCTGATACAAGAATAACAACCCCAGATTAAAATGGCATTAAAAACAAATCCATGTTGCGTAACTTTACCTATATTATCGCACAATATGAACTGGATCACAAGAGAGCGACCAAAAATAGACAGGATTGCATGCCCATGGCTAATCAAAAACTTCATTGATAAAGACGCTCATTTCTTTTACGTGCCTTTTGATCAGGTTATAGAAAAAGCTGCAGCGTTAAACGCCACACCTTTTGACGTTCCCGGCGTGGAGCTTACACATAAAAACGACCTGTGCACCTTCGATGCGCTTATAAAAAAATACAACCTCGATGACCCTGCCCTCGCCATAATGGCCCCCATTGTTAGAGGTGCAGATACCGACCGCCATAACCTGGCAAGTCAGGCATCCGGCCTATGGGCAATAGCCGCCGGAATGGCTTACAACATTAAAGACGATCAGGAGCTTTTAAAAGCAGGCATAGTAATTTACGACGCCCTGTACACCTGGGCCACACACCTCCAAAATGTAAAGCATACAGAAAGCCCCGTAGAGCAGCTATTAATAGAAGTATACCAGAAGTTCCTTAAAAAAAGCAGTACAGATAAAGTACCGGCATGGGCAAAAGAGCTGAAAACAATTATTCAGGATCAGATAGATACGAATCTTGCTTTAAGCTTAACCGGGATCTCTAACGAATTAAATGTGAATCCCGCATATGTATCCAGAGAGTTCTCCAAATACTTTGATGACCTTTCATTTGGCGAGTACATCAGGAAACTTCGCATAAACAAAGCAATTGCCTACATAGAAACAACCGATTATTCGCTTTCAGAAATTGCTTATCTCACAGGTTTTTCAGATCAAAGCCATTTCACCCGAATTTTCAAACTGGAAACGGGTATTTAACC
>NZ_JBFTNT010000439.1:0-2398 GCF_056397585.1 Pedobacter sp. 05L430
GGAGAAGGCTCTGTGGAATTGGACAATAAGGTTTATGTTTTAAAAGCAAACACATTTTTTATCATCCCTAAAAATATACCCCACAGGTATTTCAGCTCGTTAAAAAACCCTTGGAGTATATATTGGATGCATTTTAGTGGGGTCAATTCAAGGATGATTTATGAACGTTCTCTTGTTGAGGGGCAACATGAGGTTCATTCAATTCCCTTTGAGCAGGACAGAATAGATATTTTTAATCAAATATATACCATGCTTGAAGAGAGTTTTGGTACAAAAGAAATGGAGATCATGAACTTCAGACTACTCTATTTCGTAACCTCGCTAATTTATTATAAAGAAATAAACCCTTCTGTTTATAGTAAAGACGCGGTAAGCAGTTCAATTTCATTTATGAAAGACAATCTTGATAAGAAACTTACAGTAAATCAGCTTGCTGATCAACAAAAGATCTCTCTATCACACTACTTAAGGATATTTAAACAAAAAACTGGTATTTCACCCATAGCTTATTACAATCAGCTCAAAATACAGCATTCCTGTCAATATCTTTACTTTACTGACAAAAGCATTAAAGAGATTTGCGCTGTGTTGGGTATTGATGATCAATATTATTTTTCACGATTATTTAGCAAACTCATCGGTACTTCTCCCTCAGAATACAGGAAGAAACATAAAAAATAACTTTAGTTCTTCACCCTGTTCTTTTCACTTTCTGCTCCTGATTCACCATGTTTGGCTGGTGTACTGAAGGCTTTTCCAAAGCGGTAGTTAAAGGAAAGCACTGCAGTTCTTGAATCACCTTTGTTGGTCCAGTTAGCATCGGTTTGTGTAAGGTTATTAATAACTCCCCTATTAATTCTACTATAAAACAAATCATTGATGGCTAACTTCAAAGTTGTGCTAGGCGACAATTTCTTTTGAATGGCTGTACTGGCCTGCCATATACTTTTCAGTTCAAATTGAACATCTATAATCCGGTTCCTATAATTACCACTTAGTTCTGCGTCCCAATCTTTCCCTAAAGCAAATTTTGCATTTGCACTGGTAAAACAGAAAGTACCACTGGTATTAAGTTTTCCTGTATAAAAATCGCTTACTGTTTTGATGTTAGTGACCTCCGCATAAAAATCAAGGCTAAGCCACCTTGCAGCATCAAATGTTCCGTTAAAAGAGATGCTTTTAACCTTTTTTTTCCCAATATTACCAGGTCTGCTGTAGTAAGTACCGTTTAATATCTCAATAGTTTCATTAACTTCATCCCTGGATTTTGAATAGCTTATGGTAGTGGTATACTTGTTTTTATAGGTATGGGACAATTCTATTGATTGGGTGTATGACGGTCTCAGAAATGGATTTCCAACATAAAAGGTGAATTTGTCTAATGGTGAGATAAAAGGATTTAAATCCTGGTAATATGGACGATCAATTCTCCTTCCATAATTAAGGCCTATTTGATTGTTAGCAGCTGTATCCAACTTATACAATACATATACAGTAGGAAAAAGCCCAGTATAATTTCTTTTAAATGCCGAATCAGGCTTCATTGCGTTACCTAGTTGATGACCATCGGAGAAAGTATTCTCGAGCCTTAACCCAAGTTGTACAGAGATTTTTTTCATTTCTCTGTTTAAATTCAGGTAGGCGGCGCTGATATGCTCTTTGTATATGAAATGATTGCTCTTGTCGAAATCCGGTTTAGTAATTTCATTTATGGTATAGGCATAATCTGCAGTATTATCGGTTTTGGTATAACTGGTCTTTAATCCAGTTGTCAGTTTCCATTCAGACTTTAATGGCAACGAATAATCAGTTTTCATAGAATAGATATCAATGTTTCCAGGAAGGTATCCCGTCAGGACATCTTCTGATTTTAGTGATCCGTTTGCAAAAAAACTTGAATTATAATAAGTTTGTTTGGTTTTGTTCCTGTAAGCCAGATAATCGGCATCGGCAGTAATACCATGTCCCTTTTTATCAAATTGATGTCGATAGTTTAAATTAATACCGCCATTACTAAAATCAATTATATCAATATTTTTAGCCTTAATAACGGAGTCGAGTTGTTGTACTGAATTCAGTAGATTACTAGAATTATTGTTTATCTGTGTAGATGCTCTCGACATTCCGCTAACAAGGATGCCCCAGGTCGTATTATCAGACTGATAATAATCAGCCCCCGCTTTCGTATTTAAAGAATTTCCATGTCTGTCAAAATAGCTGTTCTGGTTAAAATACGATTTTGGACTGTTGTCAGCATTTTTATAGGTGCGGTTGATATCAAGATCCGAAAAGCCGGTATTGTAGTTGTAACTGAAATTTACAAAGTAATTAAACTTATTGTTCCTTAGGTTGAAGTTCAGACTATTTAGTGTTTTTGTTTTTTGGCCTTGATTAAGGC
>NZ_JBFTNT010000440.1:0-2359 GCF_056397585.1 Pedobacter sp. 05L430
CCACCATGGTGTCAATAGGGTAGTGAACACCTACATAAATCTGAGAGAACGAAATAATAAATGCCCAGAAAAGTCCAATTGGTAGCACTGGTTTCCATCTGTCGTAAAATACAAAGATAAGAAATACAGCTATTGCAAAATGATTTGTAGCATGCGCAGAAGGGAAGCTATAGCCACTTCCGCAAGGCACACGGTGAATGATATCATCAGCCAGTGTTATTTCATTACAAGGTCTTATTCTTGCTACTGCAGGTTTAATAAGCCTTGATGCAACCATATCACCAATAGCAAATGTAACAAGTAACATCCCAATGATGTACCAGCCTTTCTTTTTGTACTCAATAAATGAGAAAATAATGATGAACAAATATAATGGCGCCCAAAAATAACGATTGCGCATTAAAGGGAGCAGCCAATCAAAAAATGGATTAGCAAGGCCTCTATGGATCTTAAGAAAAAGTTCTACATCAAATTGTTGTAAACTTTCTATCATGCTTTTTTGCAAATTAGTATCAATCTGTCCGATTTGCTTTCATCAAAAGGATCTAATCCATAACTTCCAAAAGTAGCTGCTATCTTTAGTCCGCTTTTCTCAAACATACGTTCAAAATCTTGAAGAGTAAAAGCCTGCACACGTTCTTCGAAGGCATAAGGTTTATCTCTATGCTCGAAATTTATATGTTTAATAATTTTCCCCTCGGCTACAAATTTATGCAGGTGAAATTCAATACCTTCTACGGTTTTTATCTCTTGCTGGGTGAGATTTTTAAGGATTTTTTGCGTGTTAAAATAATCTATCACCAACGTCCCGTCTTCTTTTAAGCTTTTTCTGAACGCCTTCATTGCATTCACATGCTCCTTTTCCGTTTCAAAATAACCGAAACTGGTAAATAGGTTCATTGCAATGTCAAAATAGTTGATAAAAGAAAGCTTGCGCATATCATGAACAAAGAAATGAAGGTTCTTTTGTTCAAATTGCTGGGCATATTTAATACTTTGCTCTGATAAGTCAATTCCGGTTACATCATAACCTTTTTTATTAAGATAAATTGAATGTCGACCTCTTCCGCAGGCGATGTCTAAAATTCTGGAATTTGCGGCTGGTTTCAGGTAAGCAGAAAGGTTATCAATTAAAAACTCTGCTTCGGCATCATTACGCTGACTATATAGTATGTGATAGAAAGGAGAGTTAAACCAATATTGGAACCATTTTCGCTGCATAGAGCCTGTATTTTGATGTTTTAGAAAAAAAACAAACTTAGATAAAATTGTTATCATAAAACAATTTTATCGCTACCTCCTCTACGAAAAATTTTAAATAGACAGCAAAGGAAATATAGCATAATTTTACGAATGCATGGTGCTGAGTTAACCTGCTTTGCCTATTTTTTGTTATTTTTGGAAAAAAAATAATCAACAAATTGACACTAATAAAATCTATTTCTGGAATAAGGGGGACAATCGGTGGTATTGCCGGTAATGGTTTAACCCCAATCGATATTGTAAAATTCACTGCAGCCTATGGTTCATGGGTAATCAGCAAAACAAATAACAAAAGAATTGTTCTGGGCCGTGATGCCAGGATATCTGGCGAAATGGTAAATAACCTGGTTATCGGTACCCTGCAAGGTTTGGGTATTGAAGTAATCGACCTTGGTTTATCTACCACTCCAACTGTTGAAATTGCTGTTCCGATGGAAAATGCCGGTGGTGGTATAATTTTAACAGCGAGCCATAATCCAAAACAGTGGAATGCATTGAAACTCCTTAACGAGAAAGGTGAATTTATTAGTGATGCAGATGGAAAGGATGTTCTGGAAATTGCGGAGAAATCTGAGTTTGCATTTGCTGATGTTGATGATTTAGGTAAAGTGATAAGTAATGATACATATTTGCAAAAGCATATTGATGTTATTCTTGCGTTGCCATTAGTGGATGTTGAAGCAATAAAAGCTGCTAATTTTAAAATTGCAATTGATTGTGTTAACTCAACAGGAGGTATATTTGTACCAGCTTTGCTAAAAGCTTTAGGAGTTGAAACTGTTTATGAGTTGTATTGTGAACCTGACGGCCATTTTCCCCATAATCCGGAACCGCTTCCTGAAAACTTAACGGAGATTGCTAAAGTTGTACAGAGCAAAAATGCTGATCTTGGTATTGTTGTTGACCCTGACGTAGATCGTTTATGCTTTGTTTGCGAAGATGGATCTATGTTTGGCGAAGAATACACATTAGTAGCTGTAGCAGATTACATCCTTAAAAACACACCAGGTAATTCAGTATCTAACTTATCTTCTACAAGAGCGCTTAGAGATGTAACTGAAAATTCTGGCGGAACATATAATGCATCGGCAGTAGG
>NZ_JBFTNT010000441.1:0-3768 GCF_056397585.1 Pedobacter sp. 05L430
CTATTACTTCCATGTTTTATACTATTTTCTATTGGACTAAAAGGCCAGGCTAGTAAGAATGAAAAATATAAGCCGGTTAATATTGATTCGTTGCTAAAAACTCCCGTGATCTTACCAAAGGAAGGGTATTCTATTACTAATATTCAGTTTACGGCGAACTATGATAAGAACCTGGGCGCAATTTCAGGCGTACATAGACACCGATTTCTAATGTTTCAGCGTCAACACCCGGAAGTAATGTGGCAATTTGCGGATGACAGTGGTCAATTTAAAGTTGGAGATAGTTCATTATATATCCCGATAGGTGGTGAAGATAGAAGATTATTCAACCTGATATGGGACTCATGGGGAGATCAATTCGGGCCAAAAGTAATATTACATGTCCAAATGCTAATTGGTAAATTTGAAAGATATGGCATTACCAGAGACTTTATCATAAGAGATATAATAATGCCAACCGAATAACTTACGCGTATGAAATATTTTTTAATTGGGGTTCTGTGTTTCGCATTAATGTCTGCACTACCATTACTATGGAATCATTTCTCATTTGTCGAATTAGGCTTTCCATTCCCTTACTTGCAAAAAAAGACTTTCGAGGGGATAGATGGAAGTGCTTTCATGATCTCTTTTATATTAGTAAATTTACTATACGATTTAGCCATCGTAGCTATTTTCGTTTGGATACTGACTTATCTCAAAACAACTATTAAGAATTATAGTTGAAATGAAAATAAGTAAGCTTTTTATAGTTTTATACGCGCTACTAATATCGTCATGTGTCGGTAGTGAATTTCAACGACAAAAAATACTAGGAAATTATTTTATTACAACTACAGATAATTATAATAGAGATATTTACATAGGTTATAAATTAGAAACAGGTGATTTTGTAGGGGTTTTATCTTCTAAGATTATTGAAATTGGAAATAATGAAGAGTTTATAATTGCTAAGCAATCAAAAGATTTCAATAATAAATCTGACCTTAATTATTATATTATTAAAAAAATGGAAAAGACAATCACTCCTGAAAATGGCGTACTAGGTCCATTTGCTAAAGAGGAATTTCAAATTAAAATAGAAGAATTAGGGCTGAAGAAGGTTGAATTTAAAAGGGTGTCCAAAGCAAATTAGATTTAGACATTACAATTGTATAAAAAGTGAAGTACAACCATTATGAATAAACCATGATTTTGAATCAGGCTATCGAAAGCAAGTTATTGGAATCAAGAAATTCCGAATATGTAGGATGATGGCGACATTGAATACATGTAATCAGGTACATTTATAAAACAGCCGTTCAATAAGATATCCGTATATCAAGACATTTACTCCCAGCAAAACAAAAAAAACGTATTCATTGTCTCCCATAACATTCCAAAGTAAAGTATGTGTCGGAAATCTAAGTACATAAAATAATTTTGAAAGCGTTAATACTGCCAAACTGCCTCCGCTTGTTCCTTCTTCTTCGGCACCTACAGCAACAAAGCTAACAGCGGTTAAAATCCCAAGAAAAATGATTGAAATCAGCAGTATTTTTAAGTTTATTTTTTTCATGAAAGCAATTTCTCGGGAAATATATAAAAATAGGTATTTTACACTATTTAGTCGGGTCAAACTCCACAATCCATTCAATATAATATTTATCTCTAAATATTCCGGCGTATATACCCCAAGAACTGTCGCCAACGGACCCTTCAAGTCCCATATATTCTAAAACAAGCCGAGCATATTGTCATCTAATTTTTAATATAGATTTCGGCTAAACCTGTCTTTTTAATCTTGCAGGTTATTAAATAATATATAATAATAAATGCAATCAATGGGGTAAGGAAAAGCCCAAGCAAAATAACACCACCAAAACCTATGCGCGTATCTCTACCATAACGTCCTAATGCCCATAGCATAGCAATAGCAACTAGAATTAATACAATTTTACCAGTACCGATAGAAGCGAATAACATACGTTTAAAATTTAGATTTATAATTACTAATAATCCTGATTCACTTTTAAATCATTAGACCATTACTAATCATTAGACTGTTAAATGCGCAAGTTATACTCAGCATATTATCAACTTTACTAATGAATCGCAGTGATTAAATTATTACCCAAGCTATGACCTGTATTTGTATTGTTCGTTAGAATAACCACAGCTATTTGCCTACTCAGATCTATGCAAATACTGCTGAGATAACCACCTGTTCCGCCAGTATGAGTCATAACGTTTTTGTTATCTGGCAAATAATACCAACCTAGTCCAACTATATCCGGTTTTTTATCAAAAGTGACCTGATGTATTAATTTTATAGCTGTATCAAGAGTGGGACTAGAAGAGAATCAAACAATACACCTATTAGCCCGACGCCTAAATTGCTATATCCATACTTTACGCCTGGCACTGTTGTTTGTTTAAAATGCTTTAGAAGCGAAAACAAGTCCTTAACCTTATAGTTACCATAAGGCTGATTGGCATCAATAACCGTAGCTCCCAGATTGTCGGCATCCCTTGGTAAACCAGAGGTATGATTGGCAAGTTCTTTAAATGTTATCTTTTGTAACGCAGGGTTTTCAGCCACAGAATCTGGTAGAAACTTGGTAATTGATGTTTCAAGAGTTAGTTTTTGCTGATGAACTGCCAGAGCAAGCAGGGTAGAGGTAAATGTCTTAGTTATAGAACCAATATCATATAGTGTATGATTATCGGGCAGACTTTTCGTGTCCATTTTGCGCTCACCGTAATTATAAAAGTAACTCTTCCCTTTATAAAGAACACCTGTACTTACCCCAACATTACCTTTAGTTTGGATGTAGGTGGAAACCACCTTATCAACAGTACTATCCAGGTGGTTGATTAATTTGTTGTCGGTAGCTACTTTGTGTGTTTTCTTTGCCGTTTCTGTGGATGACAGAGCGGCAAATGTATTCATCTTGCCGTCTTTATCCAGATTACCAAACATAATCTGCAGGGGTATTTTTCCAGTCACTTTGTATATCCCAATTGAATCTTTCCAGCTTACTAAGCTTAGATTTTTTAAGGGTAACAATCCCGAGATCTGTTTTTTGTAAATACTAGCCCATCTGACTACTGGAATTTGTTTTCGGAGGGTTTCTCCAAATAGTAAATAAACGCTGTCTGGCTTATTCTCATTCATATAACGAATCGTCAACTTAGCAATAGCAGTTGTTTTTTGTTCCGAACCTGTGGGCTTGCAGCTGGCTAAGCCTAGCGTTAAAAGGAAAGAGATGTGAATGATGAGATGACGACGATTTATAGTTGGCATTGAATGATCGCGTTAAAAAGGTAAACATTAGAGCTACTTACTAAAGTAAACAAAGTAAGTGATAAAAGGGCTTACTAAAACCAGGCAAAACTCTATGTGGTATTATATTTTTAAATATAGTATATTTAAAAATGCCTCTCAATCAACCACTCATGAAAATCGCACTATTACTTCAATGTTTTATACTGTTGTCTATTGGACTAAAAGGCCAAACCAGCAAGAATGAAAAATACAAGCCAGTTAATATAGATTCCCTGCTAAAAACTTCTGTGATCCTACCAAAGGAAGGGTGTAAATGTTTGTTTAAATAAGATTGAATACTATTTCAAATGTTCTTCAACCTTATTCTTGAACTCCAATGTATCAGACGCATCATTAAAACAGTAGTAATCGATCGGTAAGTTCATAGGCATAGCAAGATATGATATTGTAATCCGTAACGCTTTTCGAATTGTTCATAATTATTTTCATATCCAAAAACA
>NZ_JBFTNT010000442.1:0-2309 GCF_056397585.1 Pedobacter sp. 05L430
AGGTATCTCCGGTAACGGTCTCAGCAAATAATACGGTTAGTGGTGGCATTACATGGCATTACTTCAGCGCTGAAGCGCAGGCCGATGATGCTAATAATAAGGTAAAACTGAAGAAAACTTTATTTAATTATGATCAACAGAAGAATGCCTGGGGGCCACTTTCAGATAAAACTGTTTTAAAAATAGGCGAAAAGATAAAAATTGTGTTAACGGTAGAAACAACGGTAAGCTTACGTTTTGTACAACTTGAAGATAAACGTGCAGGTGTATTCGAACCTTTGGACGGCAGTAGTGGTCAACAATACCAGGACGGTACATATTATTACAGGTCTGTAAGAGATGCTGGTCAGCAGCTATTTATAGATTTACTGCCCTCAGGCAAAACTGAATTTAACTATGAAGTGACTGTTACGCAAGAAGGAACTTTTAAAAACGGAGCAGCTATGCTTCAATGTCTTTATAATCCGGGGGTAACAGCTTACAGTAATGCAATGACAATTATTTCCAAACCCTAATACACACTATGGCATCAGATCAGAAATTTGTTGATTTTATTGTTGATCAAATACAAGGAGCGGGAACGATCAGCAGCAAGAAAATGTTTGGAGAGTACGGCCTTTATGCAGACCAAAAGATCTTTGCTTTGGTTTGTGACAACAAGCTGTTTATTAAAGCCACAGAAGCTGGAAAGCAGTTTATAAGAAGCGTGGTAGAGGCTTCTCCGTATCCTGGAGCAAAACCTAGCTTTCTGATCGAAGAACAAATTGAAGACCGGGAATGGATTAGTGAGTTGGTAAGGATTACAGCGGCAGCACTTCCAGAACCTAAGCCTAAAAAGCCCAGGAGTAAAAAGAACTAAGTAATTGATAATATTGCTATTTTACAATCATCAAATCATACCGCTCTACCATGTACTTTAAAACCGTTCATTTTCCATCAAACCTAAATCACGCTCAAGTAGAAACTGCCCTAAGGAAGGCATCCATGAAAGAAACCATGTCTCTTGATTTTAAATTTAAGAGTGTCGACATCGGTACCGACAAGATATTTTGGGGACTTGAAGACAAAAAGGATTTAAAATTTACCAGAATCAAAACATCCTTTGAGTTCTTTCTGCCTAAACTTATTATTAGCCTTTCAAAAGATCCTTATGTAAATCATTACAGAATTAGACCTGGTGCACTACCAATTGCAATCATTGGCCTGCTGGCATTTGGAACCTTTATTGGTCTCATCGGAATACTAAGAGGCAAAACTAATATTGAATCATTTATACCTTTCATATTGATGATTACTATTTATGTATTAATATTTCTATTTGAGCTCAAACTAACTACTTCCAGAGTAGTAAAGGCATTAAATCAGATATAATATATTTTAAACGCTGCCCGCCGCAATTGGACAGCGTTTAAATACTATTTCAGCGAATGAAAACCAATCTGGTTGCCTTCAGTATCTTCAGCGACACCACAGAAACCATATTCTCCAAGGGACATTTTTTCGGCAATCACCTTACCTCCTGCTGCTGTCACTCTTGAAAGCTCAACTGCACAGTCATCGGCATAAAAATACACCATTGTACCTCCTACTCCCGGTTTTCCCATTTCAGATTTACACAATGTGCCACTACTGCCCGGTCCCATCATATCTGCGGGGAATGCGAGCATCTCAAAGTAATTAGGATCGTCTTTCTCTACTTTCATATTATCAGGAGGTGCCATTTCAGATAGTTGAATCTGCAATACCTCCTCATAGAATTTCTTAGCTCTGGCCAGATCGTTTACACTGATTTCGGTCCAGACAAATGGGTTTTTAACTGTCATGATTCTAAGTTTTATAATGGGTTATTTCCATTAACACTAAGATCCTAAAATATAGCTACTAAGATGAGGGGCAACTATGACAAATGAGCGGGTAAATTGTGTCAATATCTGAATCTGTCCTATATGCGTCTTACTCATACCAGACAATAATTTCACCAATTTCTTTTGCTCTATAACATTGCGCTATTAAGGAAGCCACCTCTTCTTTGCTTAGACGACTTCCGCGACCCCAATTTAAAAGAATTAGGTCTCTAAGGTTTGGATTTTCTACCTGCATTTTCCTATGCATTGACTTTATTAAGCACATTATGAACATTATCATTGAGGTTAGATTTAGGTAAATTCTACTTATCTATTTCCCCAGTTCACAAAAAATCTAAAAGATCCTTTCATTTAAGTAGACATATCAAAACTTAGAATAAGTATTCGTATTTCCTTTACTTTCATGTTTCTTGATCACAATAATATCAGTCATCCTCTTTAAAG
>NZ_JBFTNT010000443.1:0-2300 GCF_056397585.1 Pedobacter sp. 05L430
GTATGGTGGTAGGTATCTATCCCTACTTCCTCCAAATCATTATGTTTTCCTGATACGCGCAAACAACGTTGGGTATCAGTTACTCTTGGATATTTTATTGGGGCTTCTCCTAAAAACAAATCTTTAAACTGATTCATTCCCGCATTAGTAAACATTAATGTGGGGTCGTTTTTAACTACAATAGGTGCCGATGAAACAATATGATGTTGTTTTGATTCGAAAAATTTTAAGTATGCCTGTCTGATTTCCTTAGCTGTCATCCTTCTCTTGATTAGTGGAACAAACTTAGATAAAAAAAAAACCTCTATCGAGGAAAATTGAAATTTTATTGTTGGATTCTACTAAAATCCCCCTACATTTGAATACTTTAAATAAAAGCTGTAAAACACTAATAATCAACACTAAAGTATGCCTTACAAAGAACGGGAAATCAATAAAATGTACTATACGATGGGTGAGGTAACCGAAATGTTTGGTGTAAACGCATCCCAAATCCGATTTTACGAAAAGGAATTTGACGTATTGCAACCTAAAAAAAATAAAAAAGGAAACCGCCTTTTTACCCCAGAAGATATTGAAAATTTAAAGATCATTTTTCATCTGGTAGAAGATAAAGGTTTCACTTTAAAGGGAGCAAAAGATCATCTGAAAAACAATACATCTGAGGTTAAAGAAAATCAAAAGATCATTGACTCGCTTGAGAAATTAAAAGATTTCTTACTGAAATTGAACGACCAGATTTAATTATTTTCATTTCTCCGGTTAATTATTTTTTATTTCGAAAATAATTAACGTGGTTAGGCAAATTTATGTCAACCACAACCGGAATATGCTCCACATTAGTAAATCCGGCAAGTAAGGACTTTAAGTTTTTTATCCAACCTGCTCTTGAGCAACATAAAATAAAAGAAATCCAGTGTATTGAAGGTACTATAAGGTACTATAAAGAAAGAGGACGATAGGTAACCAGCCCACCGTCCTAACCTAAACTGGATAAAACCTAACTACCAGTAAATTGTATATAGTGCCACAATTAGCCCGCAAACAATGATTGCACCAACTGTGAAAGCCCTATTAGTTCTAAACATTTCTTTTTCTATTTCAAGTCCGTTTGTTAGTACCCCTCTTCTGGTTTCTATGATGCTAATTGCATACATCACCACAAGACAAATGATAAATACAAAACCCATCCGGTCTAGAAATGGTATTTCATAAAGCATACTTCCATCTCTCTGTTGCACCAGCTTTGAAAAGCCTGTTGAACTAAGGAATTCCAGGTTCATCACATTTGGAAGGAATTTGAATATCACCGAAAGCGCAAAACCGCCAACTGTTGCAAATAACGCTGCATTTGAGGTTGTCTTTTTCCAGAAGAAACCTAAGATAAACATGGCAAATATACCTGGCGAGAAAAAGCCGGTATATTCCTGAATAAACTGAAAGCCACCTTTTTTATCGATACCAAGTAAAGGAGAAATGATGATGGCTACTAGCATTGCAAGGATAACAGTAATCCGTCCAATTACGACCTGCTTGTCTTCATTCGCTGTTTTATTGATTACTTTCTTGTAAATATCAAGTGTAAAAATGGTTGCAATACTATTTGCTTTACCAGCAAGGGAAGCAACTACCGCAGCGGTTAATGCGGCAAACGACAATCCCTTTAACCCGGCAGGAAGAAGATTTAAAAGCACAGGATAAGCACTGTCTGGAGATACCTCTCCGCCTTGCAACATATCTGTTTTAAAGTCACCATACCCTTCTTTGTAAAGAACAAACGCAGCTATTCCAGGAAGTACCACGATAACAGGCATCAATAATTTTAAGAAAGATGCAAAAAGAAGTCCATTTCTTGCTGTTTTAAGATCGGCTCCAAGCGCTCTCTGAGTGATGTACTGATTGCAACCCCAATAATTAAGGTTTACAATCCACATACCACCAATTAGTACAGTTAAGCCAGGCAGATCGAGATAATTCTCATTATCTTTCTTAAAGATCATATGAAAATGCTCTTCTGCGTGGACTTTTAACAGACTAAAACCCTTCATTACTCCACTTGAACCGAAATGCGTGGCTACCAGCTCTAATGCAAGATATGTAGTTGCCAAACCACCCAGGATAAGGAAAAACACCTGAATTACATCGGTATATCCAATTACCTTCATTCCACCGAGTGTAATGATGATGGAGAAAATAGCCAGCAGGTACATACACGCAGTAAGGTTAATTCCTGATATGCTGTGGATTGCCAGAGCTCCTAAATAAAGTATGGAGGTTAAGTTTACCACTACGTATAATAA
>NZ_JBFTNT010000444.1:0-2273 GCF_056397585.1 Pedobacter sp. 05L430
GCATTAAGACAGTTAAAAACAGCACCACAGATCCATATAAGGCTAAACTGATTACCAGCGATGTAAAGAACTTTTGGAAGGCATATGACCTAGCTAAAAAGGATACCGCCAACGCCATCAACCTTTATAAGAAATACTATGTAGAACCTGCCTCAAATGGACTTCAGGATTATCTGGGTTATAAAATCAGAAACCTGAAGAATTTTGTAAAATCTGTAAACACCAAGCCTCTATTTTATGCCGCTGTACGTAAAAATACTTACGCCGTAGATCAGCAAAAGCCTCAAATGATCCAAAGCTTTGTTAAGTTCAAGCAAATCTACAACAAGGCTCAATTTCCTGACATTTACTTTGTTATTGGCGCTTTTAATTCAGGCGGAACCAGCACTGATGCCGGCTTATTGATAGGCTTGGATCAATCTGCCCGCACAGAAGAAGTTCCTGTTAAAGAGCTAAACTTATGGCAGCAAAACAACTTCACAAACCTAAAATCCTTACCAAATCTAATTGCCCATGAGCTCATCCATTTTAACCAGAATGGCCTTGCTGGCGACACCACGCTCCTTGCCGGTTCACTTACCGAGGGCATGGCCGATTTTATTGGCGAACTGATATCGGATAAAACTGCTAATGAACGTCTGCATGTCTGGGCTAAAGGTAAAGAAAAACAGATCTGGACAGATTTTGAGAAAGAGATGTATCTCGCCAAGTCTCACAATTGGATCGCAAATTCCGATCAGGAAACTGCAGATAAACCTGCTGATCTGGGCTATTGGGTTGGTTACCAGATCTGCAAAGCCTACTACAACAAAAGCACCGATAAAAACAAAGCTGTAAACGATATGCTTAACATAAAAAACTATAAAGAATTTTATGTTAAAAGCGGCGCCGGGCAGCTGTTTAAGTAATTATTTTACTTTAAAATAGTTTATTTATTACATTACCATGTTCTAAAAATACGGGTTAAAAACCTTTATAAGGGTAACTTTGGCTGCTCAAAACATTTATCAATTGACAGCATCAAAACCATTAAAAGAACACAATAAGGGCATTTCTACTGTCCTTGCTTTTGCCCTGTTACCATTATCCGGCTTCGCAACAGACATCTACATCCCTTCCTTACCTACCATGGCTACCACCATGAATGTAAGCAGTTTACAAGTACAATTAACACTTAGCTTATTCCTAATCAGTTATGGAATTTCACAGCTCTTTATAGGCAGCGTGCTAGATAGTTTTGGCAGGTATAAACTTAGCCTTATCTGCTTACTCGTATTTGCAGCAGCAAGCATCGTAATTGCAAATACCCATAATGTCTACCTCATTTACCTCATGCGAATCATTCACGGATTTACAGTAGGAACTATCATTGTAGGCAAACGCGCATTTTTTGTCGATATTTTTGAAGGCGATAAACTTAAACACTATTTAAGCCTGTTCTCTATCATTTGGTCTACCGGCCCCATAGTAGCGCCATTTTTAGGTGGCTATTTGCAAACTGTATTTGGCTGGGAGTCTAACTTCTACTTCCTTGCCGGTTTAGCAATCATACTTGCCATACTCGAATTCATTTACAGTGGCGAGAGCCTGACCCGCTTCTCTAAATTCTCATTAAGCAATATCGGCAACATCTATCTTAAAATGATTAAAACCCCGAGCTTTAGTCTGGGTATAGTGATGTTGGGCCTTGCCTATTCAATGGTAATGATTTACAACATGACAGGCCCATTTATCATAGAACACCACCTTCATTTTTCACCGGTTGTCGCCGGTTATAGCTCCCTGATTCTTGGTTTTGCCTGGATGGTTGGCGGTTTTATAGGTAAAGCAACCATAAACAAGCCATTTTTAAAGAAAATGATTGTGAACCTGGGGCTGCAAATACTCTTTGTGCTGCTCATGTTTATCAGCATTCAATTCATATCCAGCATCTATACACTTATATTCTTCGCCTTTTTAATTCACGTTACGGCAGGCTATATCTTCAATAATTATTTTACTTTTTGTCTGGGCAGATTCCCTAAAAATGCAGGCATTGCCAGCGGATTAACCGGCGGTGTTACGTATGTGATCGTGTCGTTTCTAAGCTACAGCGTTATCTCATTCTTACCGGCAAAAGACGAGCACAACTTAAATTCCAGCTACTTACTACTAGCCGTTATTTCAGGAATAGTGATGTTTGTGATCTTTAAGCTCACCAAAAAAGAAGAGCTAGCGGCAGCGTAGTCAGGCTTTAAGAAAAGCCAAGATCTTTTAGCAATTGATCTTTGTAG
>NZ_JBFTNT010000445.1:0-2251 GCF_056397585.1 Pedobacter sp. 05L430
CTGTTTCCTCCTTTCAATGCGTAAATAACATCCATTCGCGACATTTTCCAGGCGGGATAAATCCCCGAGACCAATCCAAGTAACAGACAGCTAAAAAGACAGAAACCAAACACCCGCCAGCTGATGATAAAACTATCGGTCGGCATTTTGAATAGCGGATCAAAGGTGTTGATAAACTGTACCAGCAACTGTGAGGCGTAAATGGATAAGCCTAGGCCGATCAATCCACCAATTAAGGTAATGATGATGTTTTCTGTTACCAGTTGCCCCACAAGGGTACCGGAAGTTGCACCGAACGACTTAYGGATACCGATTTCCTCTGCCCGTTCTCCAATCCTGGTGACATTAATATTCACCAGACTGATTGCCGGGATCAGCATAAAAAGGATCAGCACAATACTAATTACAATCGCGGTTTTCCCATATTCAGGTTCATCATCGTTAAAGGAGCTGCTTTTCGCAAATTGTTCCAAAGCGGTGAATGCATGCACTTTTACCGAATCTGCACCCGAAACCAGATTCGCTTTTTTTAGAATCCCTCTTAGCTCGGCACGCACCTTTTTCAGGTCGTTCGTCTTTGCTAACAGCAGCGCATTATAAGTGCCTTCCAGCGCTTTTTCTGTTCGCTGGGTATTCACATCAGTGGTGTAAGGAACATAAACATCGGAATAAATTCTGCTGAAGGGCGTTGCGGGCTTTACTACACCAATCACTTGGTAAGCTATTCCTTGTATCGGAAAGGTCTTCCCCAGGGCAGCGCCGTCCTTAAAAAAGTATGCTTTTGTTTTTTCACTGATCACGGCAACCCGGGCACCTTTTCTGACCTMGATAATATTAAAGGGTTTTCCTTCCAAAAATTCAAAATCCGTGATCTTCCAGAAATTTTCATCGGTAAACTTAAGGATATGACCCGCAGTTTTTCCATTTAGGAACGAAATAAACTCTCTGGTCGTAAAGTAGGAAATGGTCTCAGTGCTTTGCAAAGCTCGTATATTTTTTTGAAGGAAGCTGATGCTAGGTGCCGCATCTGTCTTTTTATCCCCCTTATAAACAGATACTTTATCAAGGATCAGCGTTCTTTCCCGATGAATTTCCGGCGGATTCGCACTCACAATCTGATCCAGAAAGGATGCGAATACCGTGATGACCATAAGGGTCAGGCTAATGCCCACGAGGGTCAGCGCGGTATAATACTTCTTGCGAAGCATAACTTTAAAAGTGAGTTTTATATAATTTTTTAACATGATTTCTAGGTTATACAGATTAACTGACTTGCTGGCCGTCAAAAAAGTGAATGATCCGCTGTGTTTTTTTTGCCATCTGCTCATCGTGAGTGACCATAACGATTGTTGTACCATCAATTTTATTCAGATGAAGCATTAAGTTCATCACCTCTTCTCCCATAGCACTGTCGAGGTTCCCGGTTGGCTCATCTGCAAGCAGGATTTCGGGATCCCCAATAATAGCACGGGCAATGGCCACGCGCTGACGCTGTCCACCCGAAAGCTGATTGGGGTAGTGCTTGGTGCGGGCACTTAATCCTACTTTCTCCAAAGCGACTAAAGCTCTTTTGCGCCTTTCAGTACCTGAAATACCCTTGCGGTATAAAAGTGGTAGCTCCACATTGTCTATAACCGAAAGGTCATTGATCAGGTGATAACTCTGAAAAATAAAACCCAGCTTAAGATTTCGGAAGGTTGCCAGGCGTTTGCGGCTGAGAGAAGTGACAGGCTGATTGGCAATTGCAATGGATCCGGCAGTGGGCGTATCCAATAGTCCCATTATGTTGAGTAAAGTACTTTTGCCGCAGCCAGAAGGGCCCATAATGGCTACAAATTCCCCTTTGTTAATGTTAAGATTAATGTGGTTCAGGGCAGTGGTTTCGATAGTTTTGGTACGGTAAACTTTTTCTATGTTTGATAATTGTATCATTTCGATTTGAGTTAATAATTGTTATTATAGGATTTTACATTCCGTGACGAGAAATTGAAGCTCCGCTCCTGGTGGTCTAAAAGTTACCACTAATTTTCCATTTTCACCCTTCAAAATAAGTATCAATTGGTCTTGGGGTCATCTGGCATTTTATTGGCAAAGGAATTAAGTTTTTCATATGATTTTGTGGTTTTATGGTGTCATTTATTGATTAGAAGGCTTATATTTTTTTATTGGTGGTAAAATCATAAAGCGTCAGCTGCCGAAGGTTGAAGTAGGCACTCCAAAAGCTTCTTAAGGCAAAGATATAATCACGGCG
>NZ_JBFTNT010000446.1:0-4050 GCF_056397585.1 Pedobacter sp. 05L430
CTCCGGAATAGTTATTTGTTGCTTAATCTTTTCAAAAACTGCATCAATATTGTTAGCGCCTGATTTTTCGTCATTAAAATAACCGGTTAGATTTTCGTACTCATTCCTATGGACGGTACTTTTTGAAAGCAGTTCTTTAAGCTCAATAAGCTCTTTGGGTGAAATTTCACCGGCCAATCTTTTGCCCAATAACTCCGTAAATCTTTGATCAGTCATTTGTGTTTTTTGTTGTGTTATTATATAGTACTCTTTTTACTTAAAAATGCCTACAATGCGCTAAAAAATAGTTTGTTATACTTATTAAAAAAATAAGACTYATAATTTTTCCGCTAATATTTTGTTTATCATTATTACCACATAGATCCTTAGCTTCTTTATAGGAAAGCAGTGTAATCCTTAGTTTATCAATAGCCCTAAAAAGTTGTGTTTGCACTGTTCTTGGAGATATATCTAGAATTTCAGCTACCTCTTTATATCTCATTCCATTTTCTTTAATCAACCTAAAAACCATTTTTGCCTGCAAGGGAAGCTTTTCAATTGCACTATCTAATTTAATATGTAATTCTTTACGTTCTAATTCTTTCTCAGGATTGTTGTTGTCTGAGAATGGATACTCGCCCGACAATTCTAATTCAGTTATATGGATTCCTGAATGCTTTTTTAGATGTTTTAATGATTGATTTCTAACAGCAACAAATAGATATGTTTCCGGATTAATTACATGCAGGTTTCCTTTCCTGTTCTCCCAACACTTTACAAATATTTCTGAAATAATATCTTCTGCAACCTCCTTTTGAGTCACATAGTAACAGCAAAATTTAAAAAGTTTATTGAATAGCGCATAGTATAAAGCCTCAAAGGATTTAACATCGTCTTCAATGGACATTCTGATCCACAGACTGGATAAGTCGGGCTTTACTGTTTTCAATTGCTAAATAGATTGGTTTTTTTCCAATGCAATGTAGTGAATAAAAATAATTTCAAAAAAAATGAATTCCTTGTAGGCAATTTCTTTCTGAAATAGATCCCTTCTCTAAATACGTTGGCTAACCAAGCTCATTTACAATAACCATTTGTAAATAACCGACTGTATTAATAAAAATTATTAAACTAAACTAAACAAATGTATGAAAATGAGGAAAGTTCATTCCACAACCAGTGCCCTAGAAATCACATTTTCTAGCACCACCAAAGGCTTGCGGAAGCTAGTGCTCCTAGCAGTTGCTGCGCTTGGCTTACAGAATACCGCTAAGGCTGAGGGTATTGTAATAAACAAAAGTCTATTTCCAAATCTCTCCAAGGTGGTAAAACACTCCATTAATGTTAGTGAGATGGTTGCTAAAACGGTAACCGGATTGGTAGTCGACGATGCCGGATTGCCACTTCCTGGTGCAACTGTTGCCGCAAAAGGTACCAATGCGATAACAGTTACCGGCGCTGATGGGAAGTTTACCTTAACTGTTCCTGATAATGCCACCATACTGGTCGTTTCCTATATCGGCATGGAATCCCAGGAAGTAAACATCAGCAATTTAACCAATGTAACTATAAAGTTAAAACCTTCAGGTGATGCAAGCCTAACAGAGGTAGTCGTTACCGCTTTAGGTGTAAAACGTGAGAAAAGAGCACTTACCTTCGCGGCACAGCAACTTGCAGGCACAGAACTTACAAAAGCTGGAAGTCCCAATTTCATGGAGGCTTTAAGTGGTAAAGCTGCTGGTGTTGATATCGGCATCAGTAACTCCGGTGTTGGAGGTTCAACAAAAACAGTATTAAGGGGCTCAAAATCAATTGCCGGAAATAGTGAAGCACTTTTTGTAATTGATGGGGTGCCTGTAGTAAATAACAAAGGCGGGCAGCCGGGTTCCTATGGTGGAACAGATGGTGGCGATGGTCTTTCTGCACTAAATCAAGATGATTTTGAATCGGTTACTATTTTAAGAGGGGCCAATGGTGCTATTTTATATGGTAGCCAGGGAGCTAACGGCGTAATTTTAATCAACACCAAGAAAGGTCAGGACGGCAAAATTGCTATCGCTTTAAATTCTACAATAAATTTTAGCAATGCGGCAACATTACCTGAGTTTCAATTTGATTACGGTGCTATTACAATAATCCGTTAACGGGGTTGTATTTATTTGCCCGTGAAAGAGATTTTGCCGATTACAAAACCAATTATCAAGTTTTTAATACTGAACGAAATCTGTATAAACAAAACTGGTATTCTACTGAAGAAAAACAAAACAACCCATATTGGGAACTATATAATGACCCAAAACTTTCCACTAGTAACAGAGTAATTGCTTCAGCAAAAGCTTCATACGCATTTCTACCACATTTTAAATTTGATGTACGTGGAAACATTGATTATAATGACAGATTATTAGACTATCGTTATGCTGCAGGAGGTAACTCAGTAAGCGTAAGTTCTAACGGAACATGGAATTACACCAAGTATAATGACAAGGCCTTATATGGTGATGCCATCTTAAGCTATGACAACACTTTTGGTAAATTCAGCTTGAATGGCGTTGTGGGAGGAAGTATACAGGATTATACGTTTAATGATGGGATGACTTTTGCCAACGGCACAACACCGCTCCAGTACCCGAACTTTTTCAGTTTCGCAAACCTGCCTTATAATCTGGTTATCAATCAGACCTACAGCAGAGTTCAGAAACAGGGCTTATTTGCCAATGCCTCTCTAGGGTTCAAAGATATGCTCTATGTAGATCTGGCAGGACGCAATGACTATGCTTCTACACTGGCAACTACTGGCAACGATTCCTATTTTTATTATTCGGCAGGTGTGTCCGCTATAATCAGCCAGATGGTAACCATGCCCACAGAAATCAATTTCTTAAAACTAAGGGCATCAACCTCGCAGGTAGGAAATGAGGTGCCATATAATATCGTAAACCCAGGTAATGTTATCGGTGGTGCAGGTGGACCGAACGGCATAGGAGGGATTACCAGAAATACACAGACCCCTTTTGCGACATTGGTGCCTGAAAAGATAATCAGTAATGAGATTGGCCTGGAAAGCCGTTTTTTAAACGATAGACTAACTCTTGATTTTACCTATTATAAAAACACAAGTACCAACCAATTTTTATCTTTGCCAGCCCCTTCGGGTTCCGGTTACACCTTTTACTATGTGAATGCAGGTAAGGTGACCAACCAGGGTTTTGAGTTAACGTTAGGTGGAGACCCAATAAAAAACGAAAACTTCCGGTGGAACACCTCCGTTAACCTATCGCAGAACAAAAACAAAATTGTAGAATTAATTGCCGATAATCCCGGTTATCAGGTAGGTAGCGATAGTGAAGGTTTTAATTCAATAATCAAAGCTGGCGGGTCATTTAACGACTTATACATTTTCAAATTTGCACGAAATGCTTCAGGGCAGATTATATTAGATGATGCTGGAAAACCAAGTAAGGCTGCAACTCAGGAATATGTTGGAAATTTAAATCCAAAGTTGATAACCGGCTGGAATAACACATTTACATATAAAAACTTGAGTTTAAGTACCTTGGTAACGGCTAAGTTCGGCGGTGTTGCTTTCTCTAAAACTGAAGCTTTTCTGGATTCTTACGGAGTAAGTAAAAGGACCGGCGAAGCACGAGATGCAGGAAGTATTCCGATTAATGCCATAATGGGTACTACCCCTCAAAGCTCAATTGACCCTGCGTTGTACTATTCAACAATCGGTGATAGAAATGGGATTATGGAGCCTTATGTATTCTCCCGCACCAATGTCCGCTTGGCCCAGGTATCTTTAGCCTATAATTTGCCAATTAAAGGTTCGGCTATTAAATCAGCTTCCATTTCATTAATTGGGCGCAACCTGTTTTTCTTCTATAAAAAATCACCTTTCGATCCGGAGCAGGCGATGAGTACCAACAATAGCATGCAGGCCAATGATATTTTTGCTGTACCTGGTACACGTTCTTACGGGCTAAATCTTAAGTTAAACTTTTAATGTCTTAAAATAATGAAAAAAATATGTTTAATGGTGTTTGCCTTGATCGTACTCAACTCCTGCAC
>NZ_JBFTNT010000447.1:0-2197 GCF_056397585.1 Pedobacter sp. 05L430
GGTCTGCAGCATAGAAACCCTGTCTTCAACAGTTTCCCCTAATCCGATAATACCACCACTGCATACTGTTAATTTTGCTTTACGCACGTTCTTTATAGTATTCAGGCGATCATCATAAGTACGGGTCGAGATAATGCGCTTGTAATCATCTTCTGAAGTGTCAATATTATGATTATAGGCATATAAACCTGCGTCAGCAAGTCGTTGGGCCTGATTTTCAGTAAGCATACCTAATGTACAGCAAACCTCCATATCCATATCATTTACGGCCTTCACCATTTCAATTACACGATCAAAGTCACGGTTATCACGTACTTCGCGCCATGCCGCCCCCATGCACAAACGTGATGCACCGCCTTCTTTAGCCTTTACAGCTGCACTTACCACCTGGCTAACCTGCATTAAAGGCTGAACTTCCAAATCAGTATGATAACGTGCTGCCTGCGGGCAATAAGAGCAATCTTCGGCGCAACCACCTGTTTTTATCGAGATCAAAGAACTCACCTGCACTTCTGCATAGTCTTTATTCTCGCGGTGTATTGTTGCTGCTTCGTAAACGAGATCCAAAAATGGCTTATGATATATGGCTGATATTTCTTCTTTTGTCCAGTTGTGTTTTGTTGGTTGCATATAATAATGAATAATAGAATTAAAGTAAAAGCTTGCTTGCTAAACCCAGCAGCAGCAAAAATCCGAAAACATCTGTAAATGTTGTAATAATTATTGAAGAAGCAATGGCCGGATCAATTCCAACCCGCTTTAAAATTAATGGAATACCTGCTCCTGTTATGCCGGCTATTAACAAATTACCTGTCATAGCCAGAAAAATCACCAATCCAAGCATTGGATTAGAATCAAAAAACACGGCAAATAAAAATACAATTAAGCCTGTTACGGCACCGTTAATAAGACCTACGGTAACCTCTTTCAATACTGTTCTGTATGCCTGGTTATCCGTAAGGTCGTATAGTGAAATCCTTCTCACGGTTACAGCAAGTGCCTGAGTAGCTGCATTACCGCCCATTCCGGCAATAATTGTCATGTAAGCAGGCAATACTTCAATTAGCTTAATAGTGGGCTCAAAATGACGGATAACCCCAGAAGCGAGAAACGCCGTTCCTAGATTCAATATCAACCATGGTAAACGCGATTTCACAGCCTCAACCCAGTTACCACTTAGTTCCTCATCTTCCGATACCCCTGATATTTTTAAGATATCCTCAGTATTTTCATCCTCTAAAACATCAATAACATCATCAAACGTTACACGTCCTAGCAATTTCATGTCATTGTCTAAAACCGGAATACTGGTAATGTTGTATTGAGAAATAAGCCGGGCAACCTCTTCCTGATCTGTATCCGGATGTACCCATGCAACCTCAGCTTTAACAAGCTCTGTTATTTTTACATTTCCTTTGGCTTTAATGATGTCCTTTAAAGAAACAATCCCCTGAAAAGTATTTTCATCGTCTATTACATAAACAGTATAAAACTCTTCAATCTCTTCGCTTTGGCGGATAATTTCATCAATAGCGTCCTTTTTGGTCAGGTTTAAATTTATACGGATAAACTCCGTGTTCATCAAACCACCGGCAGTTTCTTCGTGGTAACTTAACAAGTTACGGATGCTCGAAGCATCATCTTCACTCAGATCTCCAAGAATTTCTTTCTGTTCGTGTTCCTCCAGTTGAGATATGATGTCTGTAGCATCATCATAATCCAATTCCTCAACAATCTCTGTCCGCTTATCGGGATGCAACTGAAGCAAAAGTTCTTCAGGATGCGACTCCTCGTGCATCTCTGAGATGACTTCTGAAGCGATTTCTACCGATAAAAGGTTGATAATGCGCTGCTTGTCCTCTTTAGCTAAACTTTCAAATAAGATCGCAATTTCAGACGCGTGATATTCTTCGAGAATAACCTTTAGTTCCTCATCACTACCGCCTAAAGCAGCCTTAATCTTAGATACGTCTGTTTTGTCTAGATCGAAAGATTGCATAAGCCGCTAAGGTAAGAATAATCAGTCCTATTTAAACCATCCTTTACGCCAGAAATATATGATTTGTGCTACTGCAATAAGGCCCATACCAATCATAGTATATAAATATCCATGGGCAGCATACAATTCAGGCATATTTTTAGGCAGTAATTTACCCGTAAGTGGATCCTGTATGGCAAAATTCATTCCGTATATCCC
>NZ_JBFTNT010000448.1:0-2154 GCF_056397585.1 Pedobacter sp. 05L430
CTTTTTAATGATTTCAACAGTTACAAACATCTTTTTGAACATATTAAATTAGTAGCGGGGGGGCCACCGTGTCAGGGTTTTTCTAAAGCTAATCGAAGAAACTATGTTATAGATGATGAAAGTAAAGAAAAAAGATTCATAGAAGATAAGCGAAATATTTTATACAAATATTTTGTTGAGCTACTTGCTCTTATAAACCCTGATTTTTTTATCATGGAAAATGTAAGGGGAATGAAAAACGTAGAAAGCGAAATTGAGAAGGATATTAATGACAAAACAAAACAGAGCTACTCGTTTTCTCCTTTAACAATCGATGCACAAAGTTTTGATGTTCCTCAGAGCAGGCATAGATACATTCTTATTGGTGGTAGAAATTTTATGTTTATGGAGGGGGTAAAACAGACTCTTCTTAAAAGAAAGAAAATAAAAAGCCAGTATAATCTTAAAGATGCCTTGTTCGGACTACCTGAAATTGCAACAAACCCTGAAATCAGGAATCCGGATGTTGACGGGGAGATACATGGTTATGCTATAAGAAAGACAGAAGTACCTCTGAATGCTTTTTTAACTGATATAAATAATGGCAGGGGCTCAGCTTATTTATTTAATCATAAGTCAAGATACAATAATGAAAACGATCTGGAGATATTCAGACGGCTGCCTGAAGGAGCTAATTCACTTCATGAAAGTATTCAGGATTTAAGTAAATACAAAAACAGAAACCACATTTTTCACGATAAGTATTATAAACTTAAATCTTCAGAAGTATCAAAAACAATCACATCACATATGAAATATGATTGCCACATGTATATTCATCCTACTCAAGCCAGAGGATTAAGTCCAAGGGAAGCAGCAAGAATTCAAACATTTCCCGATGATTATTTATTCAGAGGTGGATTAAATAGTTCGTATAAACAAATCGGTAATGCTGTTCCTGTAAAAATGGCCCACACAATAGGACAGGAGTTAATGAAATTTTACAAATGAGATATATAGAATTATTTGCAGGTATCGGAGGCTTCAGAAATGCGGCTGATCATTTATCTCTGGATACTGATCGRCAATTTGAGTGCGTTGCTTTTTCAGAAATTGACCATCATGCTAAAACAACATACTCTGCTAATTATAATATAGCAGACGAAGTCCAGATGAATGATATCATCAATTTTACAGATGATAAAGAAAACATACGGAAGCTACCTGATTTTAACTTGTTACTCGGGGGATTTCCATGTCAGGCATTTAGTTTATTAGGAAAACAACTTGGGCTGGAAGACGAAAGAGGGAAGATACTTTTTAGTATACATGAAATTCTAAAAGGAAAACAGCCGGAGTTTGTTGTCCTTGAGAATGTGAGGAATATCATTAACCATGACAAAGGCAAAACGCTGGAATTAATAATTAACTTCTTCAAAGAACATGAATACAAATATGTAAACTATGTTGTACTCGATACGCAGTCGTTTGGATTGCCACAAAGGCGTAGTCGCATCTTTTTTGTTTGCAGTAAAAAAGAAATAGAAATCGAGCTTACCGAAGAAGCTATTGTCAATAATTTTAATAATATTGATTATCATAGTTTGAATACGTACACTAATGTTTTAGATATTCTGGAGAGGGAAACTAACCAGAAATACTACCTATCCGAAAAAATAAAACATACCATACTTGATGGCGGCTCTAAAAATTTCTGGAGTAAATCTCAGATTGACCTAGATATAGCTAGGACATTAACTGCCACTATGGTTAAAATGCATAGAGCATGCCAGGATAATTACTATTCCGATGATTATATCTTAAACGGTCAATCTCATAAAGAAACAGCAAAAGAAGTTTTGTTTAAAAAGCCTGTGCGAAGGTTAACCCCACCAGAAGCTTTAAAGCTTCAAGGTTTTGATCAACCTTTTTTCGATAACGCAATAGCGGCGGGTGTAAGTGAGCATCAACTTTATAAACAGGCAGGTAATGCCTTGAGTGTGAATACCGGATATGCATTATTACATTACTTATTTGTCCGCCTTAGAATCCAGGATTAAAAATGAAACGTTCTCAAAATTTTTGGTTAGTTGCTTTGTTCCTTTCAAAATTTGGAACGCCAGATAAAGCAAATAAATATGCTCCTCCCATAGAGTTAAAAGTAAGCTCATGGAC
>NZ_JBFTNT010000449.1:0-2151 GCF_056397585.1 Pedobacter sp. 05L430
GGATTAGGCTTTGCCATAGCTGAAAAGTTTGTACAGAACAACATTTTCACTATCCTAATTGGAAGAAACGAACAAAGATTAGAAAAGGCATGTGAGCAACTGGGTGAACTTACAACTGCTATAACTTTTGATCTGAATAAACTAAGCGATATACCTAAATTGGTTTCAGATATCAAACAAAAGTTCGGTAGAATTGACATTCTTGTTAATAACGCCGGAATAAATGCAAAAAAACCGCTCATAGAAGTTACCGATCAGGAATTTCATGAGGTGATTCTTACAAACTTATCTTCCGTATTTTCATTAACTCGCGAGGTTTCAAAAGTGATGCTTAAACAAAAAAAAGGCTGCATCATAAATATCAGCTCTATGGCAGCTCAATATGGCATACCCAAAGTAATTGCTTATACTGCTGCCAAATCAGGTATCGAAGGAATGACAAAAGCAATGGCAGTAGAACTTTCGCCCGATGGTATTCGCGTAAACTGTATTGCTCCTGGCTTTATAGCCACAGATATGTCGGCCAAAGCACTAAACAATGATCCGGACAGAAAAAACAAGGTGCTTTCGCGCACCCCAATGGGAAAACTAGGCCTACCATCCGACATAGGAGATGCCGCTTACTTCCTTGCGTCTGATGATGCTAAATTCATTACGGGTATAGTTATACCTGTTGACGGCGGAAATTCAATAGGATTTTAAACAAAAGTCTAAAGCTGATATGATTAAAATGGAACAAACCTTAAGATGGTTCGGCCCTAACGATCCGGTTAGTCTGCAATACATCAAACAAAGCGGCGCAACGGGCGTAGTTACCGCGCTGCATCACATTCCTGTTGGCGAAATATGGACTATTGATGAGATAGCGCTGAGAAATAAAGAAATTTCCGAAGCAGGATTAACATGGGCAGTTATCGAAAGCTTACCTGTTCATGAGGACATCAAAAAAAGAAGTGGGAACTATAAAACCTATATAGAAAACTATAAAATCAGCATGCAAAATGTTGCTGCCTGCGGCTTAAAAGTGATCACCTATAATTTCATGCCCATATTGGACTGGATGCGCACCAATGTTTCATACGAACTAAGTGACGGCAGCAAGGCCCTATATTTTGAAAAATCGGCTTTTATAGCATTTGATCTTTTCTTGTTAAAGCGACCAAATGCCCAAAACGACTATCAACCAGGCGAGATTGAAAAGGCAGAAAAACGGTTCAGGGAAATGAGCAAACAGGAAAAAGAAACCTTATACAACAATGCATTACTTAGCCTGCCAGGATCAGACGAGCCTTTTACCCCTGAGCAGATTTTAAGCGCGCTGGAAACTTACAGGAATATCGACAACAAGAAACTAAAGGAAAACCTTTATGAATTCCTTAAAGAAATTATTCCAGTTGCAGAACAAACAGGACTGCAATTGGCCATTCATCCGGACGACCCTCCCTACTCTATTCTGGGCCTTCCAAGAATCATGAGTACTGAAGCCGATGTCCAGGACATGCTTACCGAAGTTCCATCGGCCAATAATGGCATATGCTTCTGTACAGGTTCATTTGGCGCGCGTGCCGACAATGATCTACAGGGAATGATAAAAAGACTTGGCAACCATATTTTCTTTCTTCACCTCCGTAGCACCCAAAGAGATCAGGAAGGAAACTTTTACGAGGCCAATCACCTGGAAGGAGATGCCAACATGCCTGAAGTTGTTAGAGAGGTGGTTGCACTTCAACAAAGACTCAATAGCTCTATTCCGATGAGACCCGATCATGGTCACCAAATGTTAGATGATCTGAACAAAAAGCATTACCCGGGTTATTCTATTATTGGCAGGCTAAAGGGTCTGGCAGAGTTAAGAGGACTCGAATCCGGGATACTAAGCAGTCGTGATTCTTAAATTGCATTTTCAAACCATTTCCAGTCCCGTTTGTTAGTGATAAGAACACTAATRTTTTAAAAAATGGGATTATTTAAAACTGCCTTAATCGGCGCCGCAATATATGGCATAGTTAAGTATGTAACTAAAAAGGACATTAATGGCCGCTCAATAGCCGACGACATCAAAGAAAAAGCACCAGAATGGATGGAAAAAGCTAAAAACTTAAAAGATGATTTAAAAGTAGAACTGGAAAAACAACGGTATTAGTATTGTTT
>NZ_JBFTNT010000450.1:0-2122 GCF_056397585.1 Pedobacter sp. 05L430
GTATTGTGCTTTGGGATTTCTTTGCTAAATTAAGACTGTAAAATATTTCTACTTCAATATTATGGAGAACGGGTTATTAAAGAAAATATACTTCAAACCTGGTTTTAAGGTGTTATTGGCAAATGCGCCCAAAAATGGTACTGCTATTTTAGGTGATGTTAGCAGTATATCATTAGTGAACAATTCTGCTGACGATTTTAATGGTCTACTCCTTTTTGTAAAGGATAGCTCAGAATTAAACAGGGAACTCAAAATCTGGGCACCAAAAATAGATGACAAAAAAACAGTTTGGATTGCTTATCCAAAAAAGACCTCCGGAATAGTTACCGATCTGAAGATGGAGAAATGGAATGAACTGGAACTTTATAAACTTACTCCGTGTGCTTCTGCAGCAATTGACGACACCTGGACAGGTATTAGAATTAAACCAATTGATCAGGTAAAAGCATCTGGTGTTGGAAATAATGAAATTAAAAAAAATGAATTTTCTGAGTTTATAGATGTTGAAAATAAAAAAGTAACGGTGCCATCAGATTTGGCAAAGTTATTTTTGCAGCATCCGCAAGCACAGTCTTTTTTCGAGACCCTCGCCTATTCTCATAAAAAAGAATATGTATTGTGGATTCTTACGGCCAAACAAGAACAAACAAGGATAGGCAGATTGCAAAAAACTATTGAAATGTTACTGGTTGGTAAAAAGAATCCAACTATGAAATAGTCCTGACATTCAAAATTTGTATATCCCTTTAATTTGTGGTATGCGAATATTTTTACTATTTCTACTCTGTGCTGCTTTAGCAAGTTGTAACCATTTTGAGTTTAGTCCAAATCAAACTTTTGATAAAATTTCGTTAAAGGATGTAAACGCCACCAATCTGAAAAGATTGGGTAATGGTGCGGATGATGATACCGTAACTTTCGTTTTAACTGGCGATAGCCAGAAATCACGAGACGAAACGGTAAAGTTTTGTAAAGCCGTGAATGCTATTAAGGGGATTGACTTTGTAGTTCTGGCTGGTGATATTACTGAATTTGGTGTTTTAAAGGAAATGCTTTGGATTTCAAGAACTCTTGAAGATCTTCATGCTCCCTATGTAGCTGTTATAGGAAATCACGACGAAACAGCCCGTGGTAAGGAAACATTTCAGCATATGTTTGGCGAACTTAATTATTCTTTTATATACGGAGGTGTAAAATTCGTTTGCCACGATAGCAATAGCCGGGAGTATAATTTCAATGGTCAGGTGCCCAATATTCCCTGGTTAAAAAATGAATTGAAACCATCGCCCGGGATTAAAGGTTTTGTAGGTATTTCTCATGTGCCGGTTAATTCAGAAGATTTTGACAGCAAATTAATCAAGGATTATACAACCACACTTGCTCAAACTCCAGGCTTCCTGGCATCACTTAACGCACATACTCATAATTATAATCTCTTTTATCCGGATGATTCGGGTATTCCCTACGTGATCACAAGCGCGATGGCAAATAAGGAATTTTTAGTTGTACAAATTGTAAATAATAAGATAAGTTTTGAGAGAGTATATTTTTAAGTTCCGTTTCGTTTTTTTGCTGTTGGTTGCAAGTAGTGCTAAAGTATCTGCACAAAGTTTTAAATTCTTAATTCCTGATCAGGCAATTGTACAGTATGCCGGAAGTATAGGTTATTTTAGTGGAGGTGTTGGTTATGAACTGTTTGGTAACAAAAAAGGTAATTTAGATTTACTTTATGGATTTGTACCGGGTAGTAAAGGTGGGGTTTTGAATATAGCAACTGCTAAATTTGGCTATAAACCATGGGCTATTAAATTGAAAGAATGGGGGAAAATTTATCCTTTTAATCCTGCAATATTTGCTACTTATACTTTTCATAAGGAGCTGTCATTTAAATTTCCAAGCGGACAATATGCTCATGATTATTATTACTGGTCAGAAGCTTTGCGTCCGCATCTTGCTTTCAGTAGCGAAATTGAGCTGGATGCAAAAAAACTTTTGAAAAATACGGGTATCAGAGCAATTGGTCTTTATATAGAGGCAAATACGAATGATTTTTATCTGATCAATTATCTTCAAAATACATCTGCACTAACTGTAACGGATATTTTTCAGCTGGGAATAGGAA
>NZ_JBFTNT010000451.1:0-2089 GCF_056397585.1 Pedobacter sp. 05L430
AATTAGTAAGGCTGGTCTTTAATTGTGTTGCAGCTTTTTGGGCATCTTCAAACTTTGATTCTACTAAAGCATCTTTTAAATAGATATAACCATCATAAATATTTTGAACTTTACTATCGGTTAATTCAACAACAGCAGTAGTAGCTACCTTACTTTCAGATATATTATCTGTTGWGGCTTGCGTATTTGTTTTATCTGTATTTGTACAAGACAGAGCCATTAAAAGCACTCCGGCCGCAAGATATTTTTTCATACTTTATCTATATTTTTATGAATCTATGAATCTATTGTAGCTCTAAAATAGCAAAATCATGCTTGTACAGGCCTAAAATAGCTCCATTGCATTGTTTTTTGGTTAAAATACCTATTTTATATTTAAATAACTAAAAAAGCCCCTGAAAAATTCAGAGGCTTTAAATAAATATTCAATTTCAGCATTATAACTTGAACCCGTAAGCTACACGTAAAGCTACTTGTCCTAAATTTCCTCCTCCTTTTGAAAGTCCTTCATATTTCACTCCCAAATCCAAACCATTGCTCCATGAATAACCTAATGCAGGTGAATAAAGAAACGAAGTTCCTGAACCATTGGTAACTCCGAAAGCAGCTCCCAGTTCACCTAAACCGTAAAGACCTGAACCTGTTTCATCAAAGAATATTTTCACACCAGCTTTTAGTGGAATATAACCAAAATCAGGCACATCAACTCCTGCCACTTCTTTTCCAAGAAAATGAGTATAACCTGTAGTTACAGGAATAGATATTTGTTTCGATACGTCAAACTGAAGTCTGGCATCAGCCCCTAAAGCAAAACTATAACCATCGTTCGTTGGAACACCCAGGTTCACTCCAATACCTAGTTTTTGAGCACTGGCATTAGTGGTAAAAAATAACGCCACTGCAGCTACTGCAGTCGCAAAGAATTTTGTAGAATTTTTCATTTGATCGTTTATTTAAATTTAATGCATAGTTTTTTTGCTATACACCTGATCATTTACAAATTGCATGCCATACATTGAAAAGAAATATATTATTATACGAATAACAACTTTTAAATAACACTAACAATTATATCACATAGCTTAACTACGATCCTTATATTTCAATTTATAAATACTTAGAACACCATCAAGTAACTCATCCGGATTTAACTCTGTATTAAACCAGTTTATTTTAACACCATCCTTCTCCATCTTCCTAAAAAAGGTCATTTGGCGTTTTGCAAATTGGCAAATCGCTATAGCAAGTCTTTCTTTTAATTCCGAATAGCTAAGCTCATCGAAAAGATAAGCTGCAATAAATTTATACTCCAGGCCATAAAAAACAAGATCTTCTTTAGTAACTCCTTCAGCAATTAACCCTTTCACTTCATCTATCATACCTTCATTAAACCTAAGCTCAAGACGATTGATCACTTTCTGTCTCCGCAACTCAACATCCGATGTCAAACCAATCACCAGTGGATCAATTCCAGGTCTTTCAATTGATTGCAAATCGTTATGTATCAGGTATTCTGCAATCTCAATTGCCCTGATCATTCTTTTATGGGATGATTGATCTGCCTGTTTTGTAAATTCGGATGGATAAGCAGACAACTTGTTCCTTAATAACTCATTGTTCAGTTCTTTTAAGGTGTCCCTCAGTTCACTATTTACTGGTATAGCGGTGTATTCATGATTTTGAAGAATACTGTGAACATACATCCCTGTACCACCACAAAGTATAGGAAGTACATTTTGGTCAGTTAATTTCTGAAAAATAGCAAAGAAGTCCTCTTTAAATTCGTTTACGTTATATCTTTCTCCTGCTTGTTTAATATCGATCAAATGATATGGAATAATTTTTCCATTCACCGCATACTCACTAAGATCTTTGCCAGTACCAATATCCATACCCCTAAAGATTTGCCTGCTATCTGCACTGATTATCTCGCCATTTAGCGCTTCGGCCAATTTCACAGCGAGCTTGGTTTTACCAGATGCAGTTGGCCCCAAAATGATCAACAAAGGATTTTGATGCATTATAAGTATAAAATATATTTTAAATTACCAGTATTATAAATCTCTAAATACTCCTCTTGGATAAACTC
>NZ_JBFTNT010000452.1:0-3556 GCF_056397585.1 Pedobacter sp. 05L430
GCAAGATATTAATGAAATTATGAACGTGATAAGAGGTAAATTAGGTGCCATAAGTGGCGGTAGTTTCTTCGTATTTAGTTTCCCTACAGTTCCTGGTTTTAGTAACGTGGAGGCATTGGATCTTGTACTACAAGATAAAACAGGTGGTAAGCTTGATAAATTCAGTGGTATAGCCAACGGTTTTATTGGTGAATTAATGAAACGTAAAGAAATTGCCGTTGCATTTACCACTTTTAAAGCAGATTATCCTCAATTACAACTCGAAGTAAACGACGAGAAAGCAAATCAGCTGGGTGTGAATGTTCGTGATATTTTGCAAACTATGCAAGCTTATTTTGGTAGTGCCCAGGCATCAGATTTTAACCGCTTTGGTAAGTATTACCGTGTGTTGGTTCAGGCTGACATTGCTGATAGGGCAGACCCGACTGCTATAGACAGAGTTTTTGTTAAAAATAAAACAGGAGAGATGGTGCCAATAAAAACGTTGGTTAAATTAACCCGTGTTTATGGCTCAGAAACTGCATCACGTTATAACTTGTTTAACTCTATTCAGGTGAACGCCATCCCTAAACCAGGATTTAGTTCTGGTGATGCGATCAATGCAATACAAGAGGTAGCTAAAGAACAATTACCTGCCGGATATGGATTTGAGTTCTCTGGACAAACCAGAGAAGAGATTTCATCAAACGGGCAATCGACAGTTGTATTTATACTTTGTTTAGTGTTCGTATATTTCTTGTTGGCAGCGCAGTATGAAAGCTATATTTTACCATTAGCAGTAATACTGTCTATTCCTACCGGAGTATTGGGTGTGTTTGTTGTAATAGGTTTAACCGGTATAGAAAATAACATCTATGTACAGGTAGCGCTGATCATGCTCATTGGTTTGCTCGCCAAGAATGCCATTTTGATTGTGGAGTTTGCGGTACAGCGAAGAAAGGCAGGTCTTACTTTGGTAAGTGCGGCAATAGAGGCAGCAAAACTAAGGTTACGTCCTATTCTAATGACTTCGTTAGCTTTCGTTGTAGGTTTGTTCCCAATGAGTATTGCAACAGGGCCATCGGCACAAGGTAACCACTCTATAAGTATTGGTGCTGCAGGAGGGATGCTTTCAGGAGTTATTCTTGGATTGTTCCTTATTCCGGTTCTATTTGTGATTTTCCAGCATCTGCAGGAAAAGGTATCAAGTAAACCAGCTGTGCTTACTGACGCTCAGGATGCAAATGGTGTTAAGGTAAAACCAGAATCAGAAATCATCTATTCGTAAGGTAAATAACAAATTTTAAAAAATAGATACTAATGAAAAAGTATATAAATACACTGGCCCCACTCTTAGTTTTAGTAGTGCTGGCCGGATGTAAAGTTTCTAAAGATGTAGCCATACCGAAAGCTGCAATTCCTGAGAATTTTAGGAATGCCAGTAGTAGCGATACCACTAGTATTGGCAATGTGTCTGTAAAGAATTTCTTTACAGAAGAGGGAGTACAACGATTGATAGACACTGCATTATTAAGGAATTACGATATGCAGATCGCTTTGAAAAATATTGAATCGGCAGAGGTGCTGTTTAAACAATCAAAGCTTGGCAATATCCCGGAATTAACGTTACAGGTTACTGCTAATGCTAATCGTCCATCTAATAGCAAGGAAAGCTATCCAAACTAGGGTAGTGGCTAACGTTGCTCAAGGTTATTACAGGTTACTAATGATGGATGCTCAGATGGCTGTGGCTAAAAAGAATCTTTTGTTAAACGATAGTACATTGCGCATTATACATATGCAGTTTGATGCCGGACAGGTAACTTCTTTGGCTATACAACAAGCAGAAGCTCAGCAACTGGTAGCTGCACAATTGATTCCGGAACTGGAACAAAATATCACCATTCAGGAAAATGCATTGCGCATTTTGACTGGTCAGTTGCCTGGTGCTGTTGAGCGTTTGGCAAGTTTAGAAAAGACAAATATTCCTTCGCAACTCTCATCAGGTGTACCTTCTTCAATGGTTAGCAGAAGACCTGACGTAAAAAGTGCCGAATTGTCTTTAAACATTGCTAATGCAAAGGTTGGGATTGCTAAAGCAAGCATGTATCCATCTTTAAGCATCACTGCAAGTGGAGGTTTGAACTCGTTTAAAGCTAGTAACTGGTTTAATATTCCTGCATCATTATTTGGTGTAGTTGGAGGTGGACTTACTCAACCTATATTTCAACGCAGACAATTGAAAAGCCAGTACGAACTTGCTAAAATAGATCGCGAAAAAGTAGTGCTTGAATTTAGACAATCTGTACTTAATGCTGTAGGTGAAGTGTCTGATGAATTGGTTAAACTAGAAAAACTAAAACTTCAGTATGATATTTCTTCTAAAAGAGTAACTACTTTACAAGAGGCAGTAAAAAATGCGAATCTATTGTTTAGAAATGGAATGGCTACCTATTTAGAGGTAATTACTGCTCAAAGTAACTCGTTGCAAAGTGAACTTGAATTGGCAGCGATAAAAACTGCGCAATTGAATGCTTCGGTTGAGCTGTATCGTTCGCTTGGTGGAGGAATATAAGACTATCGTAATTATATAACACCCGTCATCTCGACAACAGGAGAGGTCTCTTGAACTAGCAGGAACAAGAGGTCTCTCGGTACTCGGGATGACGGGTGTTTTAATTTAAAGCTATGATGTTATTCCCTTAAATATTCAATGCAGAATCCTGATAGCTGGTTGAATCTTTCTGATTAAAATTATTGGCAAAGGCAGCAGCCATATGCTCATCCAGATATATTGACGTATATCTCTGATCGGTAACATTTATAAATAATACGGTTTTTCCTTCAATAGTATTGATCACCAAATCCGACAGCTCGCTAGGTACTGCAGGGCAACCCTGACTGCGTCCAAGCCTTCCTAAAGCATTGATAGTTCCCTGACTAACATAATCTGCTCCATGTACTACAATAGATCTTCTGCGGGCATTGGAGTTGAAACCTTCATCCATACCATCCAGGCGTAGTGAACGACCATGTTGTCCACGATAGATCTCTGCAGTAAGGTAAAAGCCTATACTACTTTGAAAAGAATCATTAGAGTTTGAAAAGCGGGTGGCTTTATCAGCTCCGCTACGTTGCCCGTGAGCTACCCAGGTATTCAAAATTAGTTTCTTTTTATTAAGGTCAATGATCCAAAGTCTTTTTTCAGTACTGTTTTTATCAAAATCAGCTATTGAAAGGATAGACTTATCCTCCGAAACTTGTCCGGATTTTTTTAGATTATAGAAACCAGTAAGTGCTTTTTCAAACACAGAACGACTTAAACCTGTGTATTCGAGGTTTATTTCATTATAAATAGTGTTTACGTGATTGTCGTATAAACTGTCTTCAGTTATTTTTTCAACAATTACCGGCGTTGATGGTTCCCTATGTGTCCCATTAAAAATTGATAAAGAAAGGCTGAGCGCTAACATCGATACTCCCCCCAAAATGCATTTCGTCATAAACTTTAACTCTCGTGTTATTATTAAATAATGCGCTAATTTGTTAGTGTTTTTTCAAATACAGTCCTTTAGAT
>NZ_JBFTNT010000453.1:0-2076 GCF_056397585.1 Pedobacter sp. 05L430
GGTATAATCATAATGTTCCTAAAATGTATGTTTCCAAAGGTGTTGGAACGAGTATTTTACCTGCAAGATTTGGAGCAAGGGCTGAAATTGCTATTTTTAACCTGCTATGAACTCAATTTCCAAAACAACTACCCAATCACTATGGTTAAAGCCAGAAACGAAAAGCTAAAACACATCATAAACTGGGCTAATTCAAACCATGAGATTAGGGCTGTACTGCTCACCAGTTCATTGGCCAGCGCCATTGCACCCGTAGATAAATTCAGCGACCTTGATATTGAACTGGTTTTTGAAGATTTAACTGCAGCCCTTAAAGATGACAGCTGGCTCAGTGAGTTCGGAAGAGTTATTGCCAAAGTAGCTGAAAGTGAAGAAGCCTTTGATGGGAAGCATGCCATGAGAATGGTGCTTTATGAAGATTATGTAAAGGTTGATTTCAAACTCTATAGCATACTGGAATTTCAAAAAGAAGCCGCTAAATCTGAATTGCCGGAAGATTGGGATGTAGGCTATAAAGTTTTAATAGATAAAGATCGGCTCTGTAAAAACTTAAAGCCGCCAACATATCAGTCTGTTATCATAAAAAAACCAGGAGCTGAAAAATTCGCACAAGTGATGAACGACTTCTGGTGGGACATGACATACGTGGCCAAGTGCCTTGCCCGGGATGAGCTTTTCTATGCTAAGTTCATGACGGAAAACATGATGAGGAATGATTATCTTGTACCAATGATTGAATGGTACATCTCTCTTTCGCATGACTGGAAAATTACCACCAATAAACACKGCCGCTTTTTTAAGAAATACTTGTCATCTGAATTATGGAAAAAAATTGAAGCAACTTTTGCCTCTGCCGAAATCCAGGACAACTGGCGGGCTTTATTTGCCTATGCAGACATTGCCCATGAGTTGGGCACAGAACTGGCAGAAAAACTAACTTATCAGTATCCTGTTTTGCTGGAAAAAGATATCAGAAATTACCTTAATGCAATAAAAAACCACACAGAACTTAAATAGATTCCTGAATCACTATTTGCTTTGGATCCGCACTAAAGTCAGACGCTAACTCATTTTGTATCGGTTGGCGTTGAATTTCCTTAAACTCATTTCTGGCTTTACTTGCCGTCTTATGATCACCTGTATGGCTCCATCCTGGTGGCATAAAAATATACAGGAATTTATTTTTAAGTCCTGGGGCTTTGTAAACATCCTTTATCAAACAGGCGAACTCCCCAAAATAACTATCCAGAAAACTATTAGGTTTCATTTCTCTGGTAATACCGTATTCGATTGGAAGATTCTTCTCCTCAGGCTGATAAGTGCCAAAAACTCGATCCCAGATATTCAGCAGGTTACAAAAATTTGTATCCATATACAATGGATTTTTAGCATGATGTACCCTATGGTGCGAAGGTGTCAGAATGTATTTATACAAAAAGCCCAATTTACCATCCTTCATCAGTTGTTCACCTATATGTATAAAACCACCGTAAAACCCATCAATAAACATAATTACAAACAACATCGGCGGATTTACGCCTAATAAAATGCATACCGTAGTTCTAATCACATCCGCATAAGGCCCCTCCAGAAAAAAGTGTGCATAAGATACAGACAGATTCATAGCCTGTGGTGCATGATGAGTAGAATGCAGGCACCAGAACAAGCGAACTTTATGACCAAGATAATGATAAATGAAATGCCCGAATTCCCATACTATATAGCCATAAATAAACCAATACCAGGTAAAACTAGTTTTAAAGATAGCATACTTCTCAAAAAGCCCTATACAAAATACAATTGCAGCTATGGAGATAAATCGTCCTACAAAAGCATTAAAAACGTACGAAAAGAAAGATATTTTATAATCAATGGCTTTAAATTTCCTTAATATTAAAGCCGTTAATATCTCAATTACCAAAACTATTGGAAAAAGAGGCCCAATAATAGAGGTAAATCCGTCGTAAGTTAAAAAGGAGCTGTAATCCCCAGAGTTAACGATCTTGATAAAATTTCCAATACCAAAGAAACCGATAACCCAATCATAAATTGCTTGAAAAAAATCCATCATAATAC
>NZ_JBFTNT010000454.1:0-2069 GCF_056397585.1 Pedobacter sp. 05L430
CTGGTAGGGTTATAGTGGTTATCTTTTGTGAGGTATCTAATTGTAACTTAGCAGATGCCAATGAAATCAATAATTGATTTCTGTTGGATCCAGGATTTATCTGAGTGCTATATAACAAATCTATATGTTTGTCTTTTCCCGGAATGAGACTAATGTATATATTTTGTTTGCCAATAATACGGTTAATCTCTGGAGCTGACAGTATATGGTCCTTTATAGATTGCAGTTGAGCGAAATTGTCCTCTCCAATAATCTCCTGCAAAATATCCTGACCTTTTAAGATGTCAAATATGCTTTTGTCGTTTTGAAATGAAAAGATGAGTGATGAGTTTGCTGTAGCTGCATATAAACTACTGTCATTGCTTTCCCGATCTGTATTTAGACCAGAAAAATACATGTAGGCCAGGGTTAAGATGGCGGTAAACAGAGCTATTATTATGACAAGAATTTTTTTCATTTGCGGTTACTACAAATTTAATTTTAATAGTTGGGATTAATAATAAATGCTTCAAGTTTGTTAAGTTTGTTTTCTCAAATTGTGGGTTTAGAATATAATGGATAGACGTATATTGGTAACTGCATCATTATTTGGAGCTATTGCAGTAATGCTTGGAGCTTTTGGTGCACATGGCTTAAAGAATGTATTGGATGCCGGCTCTATTGAGATCTGGACAAAAGGAGTGGAGTATCAGTTTTATCATACCTTCGCATTACTTTTTCTTGCTCAATTTAAAGGTCGGGAAGCCGCGCAAGGCAAGTTCGTAAACCTGGCGTATGTTTTTTTTACATTTGGCATATTGCTTTTTTCCGGGTCGTTGTATTTGCTCGCAACACGAAGTGTTACAAACATTGGCTTTGTAAATTACATTGGTCCGGTAACTCCTATTGGAGGGTTATTGTTGATTCTTGGCTGGTTGTCGCTGCTTTTAGCGGCTTTAAAAAGTAAATAATGTTGGATTTTCTTGATCCGGAATTTGTTGAAAGAGAGACACTCTTTATTGAGGTCATTTTACCCCTTTCTCTGTCCAAAAATTATATCTATCGTGTTCCTTTTGAGTTAAATGATCAGATAGCAGTCGGTAAACGTGTAGTAGTTCAGTTCGGGAAGAATAAAATCTATACAGCCTTAGTCAAAAGTATCAGTAAAGAAGCGCCCGAAGTTTATGAGGCTAAATATATTATTGATGTTGTTGATACTTATCCTATCATTACCCCTGAGCAGTTGAATTTATGGGATTGGATGACTTCTTATTACTTATGTAATGAAGGCGATGTGCTATCGGCAGCATTACCAACCGGCCTGAAACTGGCAAGTGAAACAATCATCGTATTGAAGGAGGAAAGTCCGCTTTCTGATGATGACGGGGTTATTCAGGAGATCGTTTTTACAGATAAAGAGCAGATTATTTTAAATGCCTTAAGAAGCAGACCAAGATTAACTATAGATGATGTATCGGCATTATTGGGACAAAAAACGGTTTATCCGATCATTAATTCCCTGCTGAGCAAAGGGATGGTTTATATCGCTGAAGAAGTGGTAGAGAAATATAAACCACTGTTAAAATCTTTCGTTTCTCTGCAGCCATTTTACAATGAAGAGGAAAACTTAAAGCATCTGTTTTCGATTTTAGAAAGGGCACCTAAACAATTGAATGCGCTTTTGGCTTATTTAAAGCTTTCTAAGCAGCAGACTACGATTTCAAAGCAGCAATTACTTGAAGAGAGTGCTTGTGGCACAGCGGCCCTTAAAACGCTTGTAGATAAAGAGGTTTTTGCAATATACAAGCGGCCGGTTAGTAGATTACTGGAAAATGCCGATGACTTTGTGCTAAATTTTGAACTTAGCGAAGCTCAAAATAAAGCCCTGCAACAAATAGAAGACGGTTTTCTCACTAAGGATGTTATGTTGCTGAATGGTGTAACTGCATCAGGAAAAACACAGATATATATAAAACTGATTGAAAAAGCAATCGAAAAAGGAGGGCAGGTATTGTTCTTATTACCTGAAATTGCTTTAACTACTCAAATAGTAGAACGCATACAGCGCTATTTTGGAGATGCTATTGGTG
>NZ_JBFTNT010000455.1:0-2060 GCF_056397585.1 Pedobacter sp. 05L430
CAATTACACCACGACCAAGCTCACAGGTGCTGCCATCTTTTGCGGCGGCAGTTACGTTTTTTAAATGCATATCAAAAATGCGTTTAGAAAACTTCTGGAAATCAGCCACCGAATCGCGCCCGTCTCTTTTGTTGTGCCCCATATCAAAGCATATTCCTACGCGCTCATCAAGGTTTTTGATGAGGTTGTATATACTTTCAGCGCTTGGGTATAATTTATCTTCTGGGCCATGGTTATGGATGGCGTATCGAATGTTATATTCTTTTGTTTTTTGGGCAACGTATCCCAGGTCGGCATGTAAGGGGATGCCTACGACCAAATCAACGCCGACTCTTTTGGCGTAATCAAATGCATCGTCAATTTCCTGCTTCGTTTTAGTGTATATAGGCCCTACTGCATAGCCTGTTACGCCGTTCTCTTTAAGCTTAGCGTGAAATGCAGCAATTTCTTCTGCAGTACTTTTATAAGGCAGATGAAAGTCTTTAATACACAGGTAATGCACATCAACCTTTTTCATCATTTTAAGTGATTCATCCAGATTGAAATTAATAAAGCTATAACCGGCAATACCCAGTTTAAATGGATCAGGCTTTCCTTTATCAGATTTCAGTTTAAATGGCTCGGCATAAACAGATGGTATACTGGCCAGGGTAGTTGCAGCTACCCCTAATATTCCTTTGTGCAAAAAGCTTCTTCTTGTAGTCATAATGATTTCACTAGTTTCCGAATTTAGTGTTTAAATTCATGTAGTTCAAACTTCGGCCAACGAAAATGCTTCGCTTTTCAGCGAAAACGTTTGCGTAATGTTTAATTTGGCGAATCAATAATACCGTACATTTTTTTGAGTCCTTTTGCCATTCTGTTTAACTCCTGATTACTTAAGGGACGATCATAAAGCAGAAATCTTGAGATTTCGCCAATAAAGGATTCTGTGCCGGGATGCTCAATAGCATCGCGTTCCTGGCCAATAGAAAGCTTTGAAGGGTTTGCCAATTTGTTAACAGGGAAGGGGTGGCTAACAACAGGCAAAGCACCATTGTTTAAGTACAATGAAAGCGTAACAGTATCAGTTCCTTTACCCATTCGGCCCATTAAAAGATAATATTTGTCAAATTCAAGCACAGCGTTGGCTGTAACTTTAGGGTTGTTGTTATCCCAGCGGCCAAAGGTTATTCCATTTCTGCTGCCCATCCAAATGCTATTGTTGTCATTAAGTCCTGCCCAGATACCTTCATAATTTCCACCATTCTTTAAATTGCCAAAAAAGGAATTTACATCTTTTAGCTCTCCAGATTGTTTTCCAGCCTTTAAAATGCAAAACCAAGTGTATCCACTCCCTGTAAGTAAATGGTCAAACGCATCCTCGTTATGCGCAACAAGTTCCTGTTTATTAAAAATAATTGCATTGTGGCCGTTTAGCTCAGAAAGCTTATTTCTTAAAGATGGCATCCCGGAACCCGTAACTTTTCGACCTTCATCTCTTTTCACAAATTCCTTAACCGCGGGCGCTGAAGCCTGGTTAATCCATTTCTCAACTCTGTTGTCTTTATTTGCAACCACTCCCTTGTCAGCATCCAGATCAACAATTAATCCCTTTTTCAGAATGTTTGCTGGCGATTTGACCAATACGAATCCACATAAAACAGATGTCAATAATATTAGGATGATAGCTATTTTATTCATTGCTTGTATTTGTTAACAGATGTTAAATTAAAGAGTTAAATCTTGCCTCAAGATAAATATTTAATCAATTAGATTTTTATTAAGATAGTTTTTCTGAAAAACAAAGTATGCCATGGAAACAAAGACTGGAGGTAGCAACCAGGTTATTCTGTATAGGATTATAAGAAACACGATGTTAAACAGTACGAAAATCCAAATCAGATAATTTTTTATGTTTAAACCAATCCAACAAAGTAAGCTTCTAAATAAGATAAGGATGCTAAAAGCCTGTAGAAGAAGATTAATTGAATGTATTCCGAAATTACCTATAAACCAAAGTAGCTCGGGGAGCATTAATATTGCATGGTTTAAAAAAGATCCTAAAAACTGCTTTGATA
>NZ_JBFTNT010000456.1:0-2055 GCF_056397585.1 Pedobacter sp. 05L430
GTTCTAAGGAATATTTATCTATTGTACGGATGTTCACTAATCCATCGAAATGGTCGTTCAGCAAGCTGATACTTCTTTCTCTTCAAAGTAATTGTAGCAGGCGTACCAAATAAATTGCCTTTAAGAATCAATTTATTGCTGTCAGGAAATTGGTAATTTAGCTTGTAGGTAACTTTTGGATTATCAGTAAATGATATGTCCAGAGTCTTTGATGTTTGAAGTACTTTATAAGTACACCATGCCGTTTCAGTTCCGTTATATTTGATAACTGCGTAGTCATTTCTGTCAAATGCCACTAGTTCCAATTTGCGACTCAAAAAAGAGGTGTCGGGAAGCGGCCCGTTCTTTTCTGATTTTATCTCCTCTATATCATAAGCGCCATAAACTACGGGCTTGTTATTGGTCTTTTTGCTAATTAGGGCTATGTTTAACGCGGTAAATAACGGAATTGCTGCATAGAGTAACACTGCAGCATACTTCAATACTATTTTAGAAATTCTGGCCCATTTTGTTTTAAAAACAGGAGCCTTTAATAGATTTAGTCTTACCAGTTCTCCCTTAAAAAAGAACTTAAACAAAATCCTAATATTAGGAGAAAGGATAATTAAGCACATCAAAACAAGAGCTGTACTCAGCAACTTTACCGGGACATCATAGAAGTAGTTAATGGCCATAATATTCGCTGAAGTCATCAGACATAAAAAAGCACCAATGGTTGCTGTTTTTCTGAAAAACAATAAGACACCCATCATTTCTGCTGTAAACATAAACCATTTGTAACCATCAGAAAAACCTAAAAATCTCCATGCCAAACCCATCGGAGAAGAATCTCCATAAGTTGTTGTAAGTTGGCTTAAGTATAATGATGGAAATTGTCCATCATTAAGTTTTGCAATTCCATAATGGACAAGCATAAAACCAACATAAAACCTACACACTACTATAGTCCAGTAGAATAGCTGATCATGGCTTTTTCTATCTCTGTCTAACGCCGACCATATAATTGTTCCAAAGAAAGAAACAAGGAAGACACAAAGAAGTAACACGTAGTCGTAAGTGGTATCTCCACTACCATTGGTGAAAGTGGTGATTTGGTACGAAAGGCTCAAATATTTTTGAGCAAACCAGGGAATAAAAGACTGCAGCGCAGGTATACTGAACTTCTGAATATAATATAGGAATGGAAAAGCCCCATTATTAAAGCATAAAACAAAAAGGATGCAAAATAAAAAAAGGAATCTGGTTAAAATGAGAGAGACGTATTTGGCCATATTGTATGTTCGGTTCTGATTGCTATAAGCAATTGTTAAAGTAAGAAAATAGTTCCTATCTTGTTCTACAAGAATAGAATTTTTTAACAAATAGCAATTCAACGCATCTCTTAATGAAACAACTTCTAATAATAGCTCTAATTTCATTATCAATTACTTCATGTAATTACGCACAGCAGCCTGCAAATGTCAACTCAGAATTACCTGGTAAAGCAATCAGTTATGAGGATTGGAAAAAAGAAGCGCAAACTAATATCAGGTTAAATCCCAAGTTTGGAGATGCTGTTAAAACGGACTCTCAAAAAGAAGCAGATCAACAGCTTATAGATGATTACCTGAAGCAACAAGGTAACCACCATAAAGGTGCAGAGATACTTATAAAACTGGGTTTTGAATATCTTTATAAAGGCGATGTTAGAACAGCAATGTACAGGTTTAATCAGGCGTGGTTACTGGAACCTAAAAATGAAAATGTATTCTGGGGATTTTCTGCTGTTTATTTTACACTAGGGGATCATGAAAAAGCGATGGAACAATTGAATGAGGGACTGAGTTTGAATCCTAATAGCTCAAACTTACTTACTGATAAAGCAACAATCTATTACGCCAGATTTCCCAACAGCAACAATCCCAAGGATTTGTCTGCCGCTATTGATTTATTAATCCAGTCGTATAAGATAGATCCTAAAAATCAAAATACTTTATTTAAGCTATCGGCAGTGTATTTTATGAAGCAGGATTGTAAAAATGCCCTGAAATATTATAATGAATGCAAGAAACTGGG
>NZ_JBFTNT010000457.1:0-2039 GCF_056397585.1 Pedobacter sp. 05L430
ATCTTAGACAATACCCTGAACGCCAAACGTGCCGGGAAGTTGGCTTTTATGGTACCTGTAATAATGTTTACTGAAGGACGCTGGGTTGCAAGTACAAGGTGAATACCAACCGCACGTGCAAGTTGCGCCAATCGGGCAATAGGCGTCTCTACCTCTTTACCAGCGGTCATCATCAAATCTGCAAACTCATCAACTATCAGCACTATATATGGCAAAAATCTGTGCGAGTTATTCGGATTTAATTTCCTTTTAATGAATTTCTCATTGTATTCCTTTAAATTCCTAACCTGTGCATCTTTTAACAGATCATAACGCTGATCCATTTCAATACAAAGAGAATTTAAGGTATTAATTACCTTTTTGGTATCCGTAATAATGGCATCAGCCTCACCAGGCAGCTTCGCCAAAAAGTGACGCTCAATTTTGTTAAATAAGGTTAACTCAACCTTTTTTGGGTCGACCAACACAAACTTAAGTTGCGAAGGGTGCTTTTTATAAAGTAACGACACCAAAATTGAGTTAATACCTACCGATTTACCCTGCCCGGTAGCCCCGGCAACAAGCAAGTGAGGCATTTTGGAAAGGTCAGCAATATAAACCTCATTAGAGATGGTTTTACCCAGTGCAATAGGTAAATCCATTGTAGTTTGCTGAAACTTCTCTGTAGCCAGAATACTTCTCATTGAAACCATTTCCGGGTGCATATTAGGCACCTCAATTCCAATGGTACCTTTACCAGGCATTGGTGCAATAATACGTATACCCAAAGCAGCTAAACTTAAAGCAATATCATCCTCCAGATTTTTGATCTTCGAAATACGGACACCAGGTGCCGGGATAATTTCATAAAGTGTAACCGTTGGTCCTATTGTAGCCTTAATCTTATCAATCTCTATATTATAATGATTTAGGGTCTCAACAATCTTATTCTTATTGGCTTCCAACTCATCTGCATTAACAGATATTTTATTAGAACCATAGTTTTCCAATAAGTCCAGATGAGGATATTTATAACTGGCCAGATCTAGCGTAGGGTCGTAATTACCGAATTGTTCAACAAGCTCTTCTGATTTCTTATCTTCTTCAGTTTTTTCAATAGTTAATTCTGGCTCTGCCTTGGGAACCTCCAGAATAGGGGATTTAGGTCGTTCATCAACTGATGGCGAAAGCACAATTGGTGGATGCATAACATTTACCGCCTGAGTAAATACTGGTGGTTTTTCCTCTTCAACTTCCCTTTCTTCAAATCTTGACGGAGTAACTACTATATTCTGCTCCTTTTTACGCTGATTACCTAGTTTATCATTAAGTGTAAACTCAACAGGCTCAGAGGGCATTTCGTTTTCCAGTTCAATATTATCAGGTGTTTCAGGAACAATTCCGCCATCCTGTTTACGCAGGGGTAGTTTAAAATCTATGTTATAGGCAATTATTAAAATCGTTAACCCTAAAAAAGCAATTAGCACCCCTACTCCTGCAGTCCCAATCTGGGCGGTCAGCAGTTTGTTAGTCCAATAGCCAAACTCACCTTCTAAAAAATGAGGGGCATTGGAAAAGAAAGCGTGGCAAAACCCGAAAGTTAAAGAGATAAACAGCAAAAAGAAAAGGCTATAACCCAATGTTTTTTCAAGGGCGAATATTTTTACCTTAAACAGCAATCGGTATCCAATAACAAAGAATACAAATACAAAAAGAAAAGAGGCCACACCAAACCATTCGTAAATAAATTGATGAGATAGCAATGCACCTATCTTGCCAAGCCAGTTCTGCACTACTGGAGGGATATTTACCTGCTGCAGTTCCTCGTAAGTTTTAAACAAATTACTCCAGCCACCATTAGCATCAATTACATAGCTGTGATCTTCTTGCCAGGTAAATAAGTATGAAGTAAAAGCTATAAGAAAGTATAGTGAAAGAATGACAAAAAACAAGCCTATGATCTTAATCGCCCGTCCATTCTGAAAATCCAGACGGGGCAATATTTCTGATCTCTCCCTGAATTTCTTTGTGCCTTGCGATCTGGAGCCCTGCTTATCAGC
>NZ_JBFTNT010000458.1:0-2033 GCF_056397585.1 Pedobacter sp. 05L430
GGGATACATTGATTAATAATGACAACCTCTACAAATATTTAGTTCATGTACTTAGTGAGAGTCCTGAATCTTTGCAGGAAAATAAAGCATTAGCAATATTAGAAAACGATGTTGAGGCACCAATTGGACAGCAGGAAGTTTGGGCAGCAGGAGTAACCTATCTGCGCAGTCGCGATGCCAGAAAAGAGGAATCTAAAGATTCCGGTGGGGCAAGCATGTATGATAAAGTTTATGATGCAGATCGTCCTGAATTATTCTTTAAATCATTACCTCATCGTGTAGCTGGACATAAACAACACGTAAACATTAGAAAAGATTCGACCTGGAACGTGCCGGAACCTGAATTGACTTTGTTTATCAATGCTTCCGGAAACATACAGGCTTATACTATAGGAAACGACATGAGTTCCAGAAGCATTGAAGGAGAAAACACGTTGTATCTGCCGCAGGCAAAGATTTATGAAAGAAGTGCTGCTCTGGGACCGTGTTTATATATACCTGAAAAGCCGATATCCGATAAAACAATGATAGAGATGGTTATCAACCGAAACAGTAAGGAGGTTTTTCGCGATTCGGTTTCTATTAGCAGAATGAAACGCTCTCTGAATGAGTTAGTAATCTATTTGTATGCTGAGTGCGATTTTAAAAACGGATGTTTTTTAATGACCGGAACTTGTATTGTACCTCCTAATGACTTTACTTTGAATGAAAAGGACGAGGTTAGCATAAGTATTGATAATATTGGAACATTAACAAATCACATAGCTATTCGTGTATAAAAAATAGCTTTAAATTTTACTAAATATGGTGTCTATAACAGGTGAGAATTTTATTGGAAATATTCGTAGTGGCAATGGAACCGATAGCTTTCAGGCTTTCAATCCCACTGGGAATGTTTTAATATCAGAAAAGTTTACTTACGCAACAGAGAAAGAACTTGAACGGGCATTATCATTAGCGCAGGATGCTTTTGTTAGCTATAAAAATATTTCAACAATTAAGCGTGCTGAGTTTTTAGAAGCAATTGCAGAAGAAATAATGGCGCTTGAAGAAACATTGATAGAAAGAGCTGTTACAGAATCAGGTTTGCCCATTGGACGAATAACAGGCGAAAGAGGCCGTACCTTTGGTCAGTTAAAAATGTTTGCCCAGTTACTACGTGACGGCTGGTATGTGGATGCAAGAATAGATACTGCACAACCTGAAAGAGCACCATTACCAAAATCTGACATCAGAAGAATGCTTATTCCAATTGGCCCTGTTGCAGTTTATGGTGCCAGTAATTTCCCATTGGCTTTCTCTACAGCAGGAGGCGATACTGCTTCTGCACTTGCTGCAGGCTGTCCTGTAATTGTTAAAACACATCCATCTCATCCTGGCACCAGCGAATTGATATCTTCTGCAATTATTCAGGCAGCTAAAAGAACAGGCATGCCTGAGGGTGTATTTTCAGCCTTAAACCTTACAAACGATCAGTCGGTAAGACTCGTACAGCACCCTGCTATAAAGGCAGTGGGTTTTACAGGATCAAGAAAAGTAGGCATGACTCTTTTTAATGCGGCTGCGAAAAGACCAGAACCCATTCCTGTATATGCAGAAATGAGCGCTATAAATCCGGTTATTTTGATGGAAGAAGCATTAAAAGTAAAAGGAGAAGCAATTGCTAAAKGATTGGCCGGCTCAGTAACTATGGGGGCAGGCCAATTTTGTACTAATCCTGGATTGGTATTACTAATAGAAAGCGAAGCGAGTAAATATTTTCTAAATCACTTTGTGAAACATCTGGGAGCAACTGAACCTGCAACAATGTTGAACAAGAATATCTGCCAATCATACAGTAAAGGTATCGAAACGACTAAAACGGTTAACGGAGTTAATGTTTTGGCTGAGGGAACAAAATTAGCAAATGACGAGAGAAATGAGGCCAGATCAATTGCTTTTACGGTTTCAGCAGATGATTTCCTTTCGAATAAACAGTTAAACGAGGAGGTTTTTGGTCCGGTAACACTTTTTGTATTGATAAAAGATACAGC
>NZ_JBFTNT010000459.1:0-2027 GCF_056397585.1 Pedobacter sp. 05L430
CCGGTATACCTATCGGCCATGAAAAAAGGATACCGCATTGCAAAGGATGATGAGGAACAACCCATCATGAAACGTTTTGCTTTACATGCCCGCCATTTGGTATTTAAAGGCCTTGATGATAAGGATATTGTAATCGACGCACCCTATCCAAAAGATTTTGCTACATTAATTAAATTGCTGGATAAATTTGACGCTTAAAAGGTAAATTATGTATATACGGCTGGTGAATTATATAGATTCGATTAACCATTACCGGAAAACTAAAATTTCTAACCGTAATTTCCTGGTTATTGCTGCACTGATTGTTGGCATTCTGGCCGGTCTTGCTGCCGCACTTCTAAAAACCTTAACTCACCATATAGAAGATTTTCTGCAGACGGGTTTTCACTGGCAGTACAAGTATTATCTGTATTTCTTTTTTCCTTTTATAGGGATACTTCTTTCGGTAATGTATGTGCGAAGGTTCATCAGAAAAGGAAAATTTGAAACCGGGCTAACACCTCTTTTGTATACAATTTCGAAAAAATCCAGTAAAGTAGAACCTCATAATATCTATTCGCAAATTATTACAGCAGCATTAACTGTTGGTTTTGGGGGTTCTACGGGTTTGGAAGCTCCAATTGTGACCAGTGGAGGGGGTATTGGTTCTATTGTAGGCAGATTTTTAGGTTTATCATACCGTGAAACCACAATGTTGCTGGCGTGTGGTGCAGCAGCCGGAATATCTGCTGCATTTAATAGTCCAATTGCGGGTATTGTATTTGCCATAGAAATACTGCTTCCAGAGTTTACAATCCCTGCTTTTATACCTTTATTGCTTGCTTCGGCCACTGCTGCGGTAGTAGCAAGGTTCTTTTTTAACGAACAGCTTTTCTTTCTGGTTACAGAAGGATGGAAGATGAATGCACTTGTATATTATGTATTGCTTGCGGTTTTAATTGGTCTTTTCTCTATCTATTTTGCCAAAGCAAATTCGGTTATTAAGTCCTTCTTTTACAAGATTAATCATCCATATAAACGTGTAGTTGTTGGCGGTTTGATGCTAGGTATAATGGTTTTCCTGTTTCCAACATTATATGGGGAGGGTTATATTACCATTAAAAATTTGCTTGGCGGAAATTATACCAATGTAATGACCAACAGTATATTTTCAGAATATAGTAATTTGCCATGGCTGGTTATCCTTTTTACAGCAATAACTATTTTTGCTAAATCTTGCGCTACCCTTATTACTTTAGGTGCCGGTGGGAATGGGGGTATTTTTGCGCCGAGCTTGGTTATTGGTGGTTTAATTGGTTTTGTGGTTGCATTTTCTGCAAATACTCTGGGAATAGCAAACCTGAATGTTGCCAATTTCATTGTGGCGKGCATGGCGGCTTCATTAAGCGCTATTATGCATGCACCGCTTACAGGGATATTTTTGATTGCCGAGATTACCGGTGGTTATGTTTTAATGGTTCCGTTGATGATTACATCCGCAATCTCTTATTTGATCAATCGCAGTGCAAATAAATACTCTATCTATACCAAGCCTTTGGCAGAGAAAGGGGAACTGTTGTCGCATGAAGACAAAGACACTACCGTTCTTAATATGATGAAACTTAAATATCTTGTAGAACGAGATTACCTTGTTTTAAATGAAGATGATTTGGTCTCAGTAAGAATGCCTGAAATTCTACTTTCTAAAAGAAATTTGTTTCCGGTTGTAAGTGCAGACAGGAGCTTTAAGGGTTTGGTGTTTGTTGAAGATGTTTTGAAGAGGAATGTTGCCGATGAAGATAACCTTTCTGTAAATGATCTGATGCAGGCTGCTCCAGATATTGTACTGGTTACGGATTCACTAAAGAAGGTACTGGGGAAAATGGAAAAGGAAAATGCATGGCTATTACCTGTATTGGATGAAAGTGGAGCTTACCTTGGGTTTGTATCCAAAACGGCAATTTTTAATAAGTACAGGGCTTTGCTAAGCAGGCAAGCTGATTATATGGAATAAAAAAAAGCTCCTGATCAGGAGCTTTTTTTTATTC
>NZ_JBFTNT010000460.1:0-2026 GCF_056397585.1 Pedobacter sp. 05L430
GTGTAATGTATTGGTGATAAGCCGTTGCCATTGACCACCAGGTTTGTCCGCGATCCCAATGCACACCATAAGGCCCCATTGTTGCGCCCGGTTTTAAGGAATCAGGTAAGAACTGATTTTGGAAAGTATGGTAAACAAAACGGTTTATGCCGGCGGCAAAAGCCCAATCGCCCTGGTTTTTTACTGACCCCGGGTGTTGCTTCCATCCTTCATTATTCTGTGCTGTAAAGGCTTCGGCCGGCACAAGCGATCTGCCTTCTACATGAGCAATAGATGTTGCTTCAATTACGCTGTAAGTAGAATTAAAGCCAAAACCTTTGCTCCAAAACTCGGCCATAGGTACATCTGCAACGCTGCCAAGATCTAGATCTGCAGTCGGGTTCATGTCATAGGGTTCTATAGATAAGGAAAGTCCATGACGCTTGCCATATTGTTTTACATGGTTCGCATGGTTTTGTAACACAAGCTCCTGCGCCGTTAATCTTAGGTCCCACAAAAATCGTTCGCTTTCTTCTCTTGAACCCACAACGTTTCCTGAGTAAACCGGGTAATAGGTTATCGGATCGTAGCCTCTTCTTTTTAGGAACTCTTGTCTAAAATTCGCTGTCCAGTTTTGGGCACCCATTTCCCAACTGTCCATATGCAGCCTTTTTAACCCGCCATTACTCTTGCTGTCGGGTTTAGCTATTTTTTTGAAGATTTTACCAAGGTAGGCATCCAGGTGGGCATTAAGTGCGGCAGTATCCAGTTTATCGGCTTCAAAACCTAATCCCGGGACAGGCGCTGGTCGGGTAATTGCGCCGTTATTACGGCTGCCAAAACGCATAATTATCCATTTACCTGCTGGCGGAGTCCAGTTCAGGGTTCCATCGGCATCCATCTTACCGGTAAGATCTATTATTTTACCTTTTTCAATGCCTTTTCCCTGATCCGACTTAACATCAGGTTCTGCTAAATAGGGTTTTACTGTAGCGGAGCTATATGGAGCACGATAATACAGTGCCTTTTCTTCGTAATCGCTAATTGCTTTGACGGAAGAGATATCAGGAAATCCCAGTACAGCCACATCTTTATAGTATGCTCTCCATTGTTTCTTAAAGTCTTCCGGCAGGTTGCCTTCGCCAAAGAAAGGTTTTTTGGGTGCAGGCACGGGTAGTACAATCTTTTTGTGATCGTCTGAAGAGACAGTTACCTGGCTCGAGACCAGGTGCTGCATAGATTGTTCTGCTTTAACCCATGGGCCACCGCTGCCTGTCCATCCGGGACCTATCCCCAATGTGATTTCTATCCCCAGGCGTCGCGCTTCCTTTTCTGCATGGGCAAACAAAGATGTCCACTGTTCACTAAGAAAATCAATAGTTCCTCCAGGCACGCCAACGTTTACTTCCAGAAAGATCAAATTACCGATACCAGCCTTTTTCATAGACTCCAGATCTTTGGTTATCGTTTTGGCGTTCATATTTCCATCCATGAAATACCAGTAGACGCCGGGTTTATATTTATCCGATGGATTGGCAAAACCTGCTTTCATCTGTGCTAACTGCGCTGTGGCAGAAACAATTGAGAAACAAGTAAGAACAAAAATTAAAAAAAAGTGATTTAAGTATTTCATGCGGCTGTTTTTTTTCGCCAGCTAACTAAATTCGGCATTAATTATCTAACGGTTTATATTGGTACCCAAAACTATCTTTATTGGGTAGTAAAATAAATAGAGGTTTTGATAAATGACCTGCATTTTTTGATATTTAAGGAACATTTTATGATTTTTCTTAGTAGTTTTAACCTTACAATTGCCCCATCAAAGCAACTATTTTAAAAGTCATTCTTAGCAGTTTATGCTATGAAATCTAGCCAAATGATTGACGAGTATGATTAATTTCTATAAGTATCTCCCTGTCAGCAAAGAAGATGAAAGTTGGGGCCTCATTGTGTTAAACACTGGATGTACGCATATTGGACCTACTAGCATATATCCCTTCAAAAATCATCCGGCACACCACAATTTTAACTGGAAGAGCTGGCGTAC
>NZ_JBFTNT010000461.1:0-2535 GCF_056397585.1 Pedobacter sp. 05L430
GGCAATAAATAATCCCCGATTTACCGGTATTGTATTTTATGTACCTGATGATTTCTTTAATGACATCCCTCTTGGGCCTGATCTCATAAAATAAGTTGGGCCTGTTAAATGATGATTTAAACAAGGTCGCATCAGACATTTGAAGATTCTTGATGATATCCTGCTGAACCTTAGGTGTTGCAGTTGCAGTTAAGGCTATAATTGGAATATCTTCGCCCAGACCTTGTATCACTTGCCTGATTTTCCTGTATTCAGGTCTAAAATCATGGCCCCACTCGGAAATACAGTGGGCTTCATCAACCGCCACAAAAGAAATCTTAATCAATTTTAAGAAATCTATATTGTCTTGCTTAGAAAGTGATTCGGGAGCAACATATAACAATTTTGTTTGTCCGCTTAATAAATCACTTTTAACTTGAGTAATTTCGGTTTTATTTAAAGAAGAATTTAAAAAGTGCGCTATACTATCACTTCCTCCAAATGCCCTTAGTTGATCTACCTGATTTTTCATCAGTGCAATTAATGGCGATATCACTATAGCAGTTCCTTCTTCCATCAAAGCTGGCAACTGGTAGCAAATGGACTTCCCCCCACCTGTAGGCATTATAACAAACGTATTTCTTTTTTCAAGAATATTGGTGATGATAGACTCCTGATCACCTTTAAAATTATCAAAACCAAAAAAGGTTTGTAAGTTGTCAAACAACGACTTTTTCACATCCATTTCGTGTATAAAATATTCAGTGCTATTTTTACTTCAAAATAACATAATTTTGCACAAATTCAAAGCATCAATATACGAATGATCCAAAAAAACGACATTGTAATCTGTATTTCCAAGAGTGGAAATACTCCTGAAATAAAGGTGTTGACACCATTACTTAAACAAGCCKGCAACATTATGATTGGTATGGTTGGTCAGTTAAATTCTGATTTGGCTTTGCAGGCCGATTTTATATTGAACACCTTTGTTGAAAAAGAAGCATGCCCGCATAACCTGGCCCCTACTACCAGTACCACTGCCCAGCTAGCTATGGGCGATGCTTTGGCTATTGCTTTGTTAAACGCACGCAATTTTAATGAAGGCGATTTTGCCCGCTTCCATCCAGGTGGAGCACTAGGTAAAAAACTTTATTTAAAAGCCGGAGATATTGCCCTGAAGAACGAGAAACCCACTATTCATCCTTCGGCATCAGTTAAAGATGTCATAATCGAAATTAGTCAAAACCGTTTGGGTGCTGTTGTTGTTATTGAAAGCAATGTTATTTTGGGGATAATTACTGATGGAGATATTCGTAGAATGCTGGAAAAACATTCTAATTTAGCCGATATTAAAGCGAGCGACTTAATGAACCCCAATCCAAAAAAAGTAGACAAAGAGGTTTTAGCAATGACTGCTTTGGATATGATAAAAGAAAACAACATTACGCAACTACTGGTTACCGACAATGGAACCTATTTTGGCATGATACATTTTCACGACCTTTTACAGGAAGGTATAATTTAAAGAGACTGTAATATCAGATATGAATAATAATAATTACGCCTTAATAATGGCTGGCGGCGTTGGAAGCCGTTTTTGGCCAGTGAGCAGAACAGAATATCCTAAACAGTTTATTGATTTTTTTGGTGTTGGAAAAACACTTATACAGAGTACTTACGATCGTTTTTTAAAGATTTGTCCTCCAGAAAATATATTTGTAGTAACTAACGAGATATATACTCATATCATAAAAGAGCAGCTACCTGATTTGAATGAGAATCAAATTCTGGCAGAACCTATAATGAGAAATACAGCTCCTTGTGTTTCTTATGGATCGATGAAAATTGCTCAGATTAACCCAGATGCAACTATCGTAGTAGCACCTTCTGACCATACCATTACCAATCAGGATGCTTTTATCGCGGCAATTGAGCAATCCTTAAAAGCGGCATCTGAAAATGATTGTCTGATCACTTTAGGCATAAAACCCAGCAGACCTGATACAGGCTATGGTTATATACAATACACCGAGAGTTCATTAAAAACTGATGAGCAAATCCACAAAGTARAAATCTTTACTGAAAAGCCTAATTTAGATTTGGCCAAATCTTTTGTACAAAGCGGCGACTTCTTATGGAATGCCGGGATTTTTATATGGTCTGCAAAATCAATTAACAATGCTTTCTCTAAGCATTTACCTGATATGTACGAGATATTTCATCAGGGAAATGATTTATATAATACAGCTAGCGAAGTCGAATTTATTGGAAATGCATATTTACAGTGTACTAATATTTCTATTGACTTCGGGATTATGGAAAAGGCAGATAATGTTTATGTATTACCTGCTGATTTTGGCTGGTCGGATCTTGGAACCTGGGCCTCTATCTATGATATTGCTGAGCATGATTATGTTGGCAATGCAGTAATTCCTTCAGAAAAGGTAATGATGTTTAACTCATCGAACTGCATGGTAAATGTACCAAAGAACAAATTGGTGATTTTGCAGGATTTACATGATTACATCGTTGTAGAATCAAACAATACACTAT
>NZ_JBFTNT010000462.1:0-2008 GCF_056397585.1 Pedobacter sp. 05L430
TATTGGGGGCAATCAAAGATCAATTTGAACCTGCCTATTCAAAGGATACCAATTATCCCTATTTGCATTGGTGGCCAAAAAAGAACACCACCGAATATGTGCAATATGATTTTTCTGAAAACCAAACCGTTTCAGAATCCGGAGTTTATTGGTATGACGATGGGCCATGGGGCGGTTGCCGGATTCCGCTTTCATATAAGGTATTATATTTGAAAGACGGCGCCTGGATACCCGTTGAAATATTAAGTGATTCGGGAATCGCTAAGGACCAGTTTAATTTTCTTAAATTTAAACCGGTAAATACCAAAGCCTTGAAACTTGAAGTTCTGCTGCCGATAGAACAATCTTCGGGTATTCATGAGTGGAAAGTGAAATGATTAATTGGTAGTTAATCAAATATCATCTTATGTTTAATAAATCAATCTATATTAAAAGGAGACAAGTTCTCAAATCTAAATTTAACAGCGGGATTCTACTTTTCATGGGTAACAACGAAAGCCCGATGAATTACAGAGATAATACTTATCACTTTAGACAGGATAGTACTTTCCTGTATTATTTTGGAATCAATGTGCCAGCGCTTTCGGCGATCATAGATATTGATGAAAACAGGGAAATCATTTTTGGTGCAGAAATGACTTTAGATGAACTAGTGTGGATGGGAAGGCAAGAGTCATTAAAGAGCAAGTGTGAAAAATGCGGAATAGATGAAGTCCAGATACCTGGTGCACTTAAAAGTTATGTTGAGCAGGCTGAACATAGGGGTAGAAGTGTTCATTTCTTACCTCCTTATCGTGCAGATAATGAGATCAAGCTGGCTGCCCTGTTAAAGATTGATATTGAGGAATTGAATACAGCTTCTTCGGTTGAATTTGTGAAAGCTGTTGTTTCACAAAGGTCTGTGAAGTCGGAGGAAGAACTCATTGAGATAGATAAGGCAGCATCAATATCTGCAGATATACACCTGAATGTGATGCAGGCCACCAGACCTGGAATGTACGAAAGAGAAGTTGCAGCAGCCATCCATCAGGCAGCCCTGGCCTCCGGAGGTAACCTGGCTTACCCGATTATATTAACGGTAAATGGAGAGATCCTGCACAACCATTATCAGGGCAACCGATTAAAGGAGGGACAACTCGTACTTAACGATTCGGGCGTGGAAACGGCAGGTGGTTATGCAAGTGATCTTACCCGTACTTTCCCCGTTTCCAAACGATTTACCATTGAACAAAAAGATATCTATGAAATTGTACTGCAGGCTTATCAGGACGCTTCGAGCATGCTCTCGTCAGGAACAAGGTATCTCGATATCCATTTTCAGGCTTGTAAGAGCTTAACTCTCGGTCTGAAAGCATTGGGATTAATGAAAGGGAATGTCGAAGATGCAGTAGCCGCTGGAGCACACACTTTATTCTTTCAATGTGGTACCGGGCATATGATGGGACTTGATGTTCACGATATGGAAGATCTTGGTGAACAATATGTGGGTTATTCGGATAAGTTGAAAAAAAATACCATTCAGTTCGGCCTAAAGTCCTTGCGGATGGGCAAGGAGCTACATCCAGGTTATGTGGTCACAGTTGAGCCGGGGATTTATTTTAATAAAGAATTAATTGACCGCTATAGCGCTTCAGGTTTGTTCTCAGATTTTATAAACTACCCAGCTGTAGAAAAGTTCCGGAATTTTGGAGGTGTCAGGATTGAAGATGATTTTGTGATCGAGGAGGGAGGAGCCCGCATGCTGGGTAAACATCTGGCAAATACTGTTTCAGAAATYGAAGACATCAGGGATTCCGCCTTTTAATTAAGAAGCTACCAAAAACACTTATTTAAATCCAAGGCCACAAACGGGGTAAAAATGGATTGATACCTGATAAAATACGAAAACTATCCTCATTTATTTGCTTCTAACTTTAACCGAGTTAAATATATCAGTCAATTAACTAAACTAGGTTTAAGTATGAAAGCAAAAAATGAGTGTTACAAACACCGTAGTAATGGATTATGG
>NZ_JBFTNT010000463.1:0-2005 GCF_056397585.1 Pedobacter sp. 05L430
GCAGTAACTTCATTCTTGCACTGGCATCAGGAAAAAAGGATGAAATATGGATAGGATCTGCCAAAGGTTTATCAAAATACGATGGCAAGGGTTTCAGCAATTCGGCTGATACGAAAAAATGGGTTGGTGCACTTGCCACCGATAAAAATGGGACTACCTACTGTATAAAAGCCAAACGCTTATACAACGCCAACAAAGATCAACTAATAACCATTTCAAATGATACTACCGAAATAGTTACGGCTCTTAAAACAGACTATTCTGGTAACATATGGGTAGCCGTTCATGGGAAGGGATTGTATCAACTTGAAAAGGGTAAATGGACATTATGGCCATTAGATGAAAAAATAAAGACCCTAATAGTTACCAATATTTTAGTAGACAAGCTTAATAAAGGAAAAGTATGGTTTTTAACTCCCCAAGGGATCTATGTTGCCCAGAACAATAACATTAATAAAGTCTATAACGAAATTACGAGTAAATGCAATGCCATAGCACAGGATGGGAAAGGATCAATATGGATAGGTACAAACAAGGGTGCCTACTACATTACTCCTGCCAGCGTTATCCATTTCAATTCCCAGAATGGGTTCACAGACAATGTTGTTAATGAGATATTTAAAGACGTCGAGAATAACATCTGGCTTGGCACAGATGGCTCTGGCCTATTCAGGTTTACCAATAACAGCTATGTAACATTCGACGAAACACAAGGAATAGAAAGTCGAATTGTAATGGCCATTGCCAACGGCCCTACTCCAGGATCAATATGGTTGGGCTCATATGGTGGCTTATATGAGTACAAACAGAATCAAAAGATAACAAACGTTAAAATACCATCTCAAAATCCGGATTCCTATCGCATTAATTTCTTATATAACGACCATAAAAACAACCTTTGGGTAGGCACTCCCGGTGGTGGCCTCTGGAAACACAACGGCAAGCGCCTGGAACGTATGGATACGGATAATTTGCATATAGCGTACAATGCAATGATTGAGGATAGCGGTGGCACCATATGGTTATCAACCAATCATGGATGCTTAACCTTTGATGTTAACAGCAAAAAATTTACCAGAATTACCCAACAGTTTGGTGGTGGATTAATGGAATTGGCGCGCKACTCAATAATTTTAGGCACTCAGGATGGCGCATGGTTAGTTGCCAACAAGAAAATGCTCACCCCTTTAAAGATTAAAGGCTTATCGGGTTCTAACATACTCTGCATGCTTAAATACAAGGACTATGTGCTTTTCGGAACTGCAGATTACGGCTTAGTGATCTGGAACATTAAAACCGGGGCAACAAAATCTTTAAATACCAAGTCGGGTCTTGCATCTGATCACATCTATAGCYTGTTAGAAGATAAAAAGGGCATAATATGGGTTGGAACCGGAAGAGGCATTGATAGAATTGATCCTAAAAACTTTACAATTATACCACCGCAAAGCGAGGATGAACTGCTGGTAGAATGCAATCAGAATGCCATACTTCAACACAACAACAATGTATGGATCGGCACTACCAAAGGAGTTATTGTTTATGGAGTAAATCCTAATCCAGAGAAAAAAGTAAGTCCATATATCTACATCAATTCAGTAAATGTAACCCCAAATTACAAACCAAAATATGTTGAAGGTGTGCTTACGCTACCCTATAACCACAACCGCATTAATATCAGTTATACTGGAATTTATCTGAAAAATCCCGATGCTGTAATGTACCAATATCGACTTATAGGATTAGATAACAAATTCAGTCAGCCAAGTAGTAATTCATCTATGAATTTCACGGCTATCCCTCCCGGAAAATACACTTTCCAAGTAAAAGTGATTACCAAAGACGGGCTTTTTTCAGTTAATACGGCTTCAGTTGCATTTGAAATACTGCCTGCATACTATCAAACGTCTCTTTTTAAGTTCTTTATTGTGATACTTATTATCCTGCTGATATTATTTATAGTATACATCATCTTGATGCTCAATGAACGTAGACGCAAATTAAG
>NZ_JBFTNT010000464.1:0-2005 GCF_056397585.1 Pedobacter sp. 05L430
GATAAAAACGGTGCCGCTGCCACTTTGGTTGATCCGGAATCCGGACGCGTATTAGATGTATACACCAGTTACCCCGGACTCATGCTTTATACCGGAGACTACCTTGAAAGCAGATGTAATGGACATTTAGGTGAGCCATACAAACCATTAGATGGTATCTGCTTAGAATGTCAATTTTATCCCGATAGTCCAAATCACCCAAGCTTTCCCTCAACAATACTTGAGCCTGATCATTTATATCAGGAAAGTATAACCTATAAATTCAGCACACAAACTTAGCATATGAAACTAAACCCGGTTCTGGCAACCCTTCTCTTAATTTTTTGCTTGTCAGCAGAACTAATTGCCAAAGACAAAAGGTTCCAATTAAACTCTCCAAATAATACACTAAAAGTAAAAGTGAGTATGGGTGATAGCATCACTTATTCCATATCATTTAAAAACAAAACAGTAATTCTTCCCTCAGCAATTGCAATGGTGCTTCAAAACAAAGTGCTTGGCAAAACTACACAAGTGAATAACATAAGGGTTATAAAGAATAAAGAATTCAATGAGTTATCCGTTTTATTTTCTGATCAGAACTACTCCTTAATTTTCAGAGCTTATAATGAAGGGGTTGCCTATCGTTTTGTTACCAGTTTTAAGGACTCTATACAGGTAGTAGCAGAAAAGGCCGATTTTAATATCAATGGAAAACCAGCAGCGATACTTCAGGAAACTGACAATTATACCAGCTGGGAAGGACCGTACATTAAATATCCCTCAATTGCGGAAATATCAAATGGTAAACGTGCCACAACTCCAGCACTTTTTGATGATAAAAGTAATGGAATAAAAGTAGTTATTGCAGAGTCTGATTTATTTGGTTATCCGGGCATGTATATTAAGAAACAAGGAGATCAGTATATCGGCGATTGGGCAAAATTCCCAACGAAGACCGTAATGGGTAGTTGGGGTGATTTTGTTTCTGTAGTAAAAGAAAGGGGTGATTATCTTGCTAAAACCGATGGAAGCAGATCTTTTCCATGGCGGGTGATTATCGCAACCGACAATGACAAAGACTTACTGAATAATCATTTGGTAACCAAGCTTGCGCGTCCTTCAGAAATTAAAGATACCAGCTGGATCAAATCAGGAAAAGCTGCATGGGAATGGTGGCACGATGCTATGCTCCCTGGTGCAAGCATTCCATCAGGAATGGCGAACAGAAATACCGATCTATATAATTATTATGTTGACTTTGCTGCTGCAAATAAACTCGAATACATGATGATAGATGCAGGGTGGTCTAACAACTATGACCTTACAAAGGTTAATCCTAAATTAGATGTTCAAGGTGTAATAAAAAGAGCCCGGGAAAAGAAAGTCGGAGTATTTTTATGGTGCGTTGCCTCTACTTTGTTAAAAGATCTCAATAAAAATCTGGATTTCCTGAATTCTATAGGCGCTGCCGGCATCAAAGTCGATTTCTTTGATCGTGATGATCAGGAGGCTATCCAATGGATCGAACTCATTGCTAAAGAAGCGGCAAAACGAAAGCTGATGATAGATTTTCACGGATGCAGCAAGCCAACGGGCTTGGAAAAAACATACCCAAATATTGTTAACTATGAGGCTGTGAGAGGAGCAGAGTCTGACAAGTGGGACAATACCATAGATCCAGATCATCACTTGATCATTCCATTTGTAAGGATGCTTGCCGGTCCATTTGATTACACTCCAGGTGCAATGCGGAATAAAACTAAGGCAGAGTTTAAACCTATTGATCCAGGATTACCATCAGGACAGGGAACCCGCTGCCATGAACTTGCAATGTATGTTATCTATGATCAGCCACTGGGGATGCTCGCTGATTCTCCAACTGAATATGAAAAAGCTCCTGATATTATGAAATATCTTTCAGCCGTGCCAACAGTTGCTGATGAAACAAAGGTAATAGATGCTAAACTAGCAGAATATGCGGTAATGGCTAAAAGAAAAGGAGACAACTGGTATGTAGGTGCAA
>NZ_JBFTNT010000465.1:0-1992 GCF_056397585.1 Pedobacter sp. 05L430
CAATTAAGGGATGGTGATGTAAATTAGTGTCAAAAAGTGTAAAGAAAAGCCATTTTATAGCAATGAAATTTTAAGGGTAGCGTGTAACTTCGCTTTAAACCAAATTAGATTTCACTGTATTTAGGAGTAGCTTTTTATGATTCATTTAGCGCGTGTATTTTTTGTAATTACTTTTTTTGTATTCTATTCAAGTTGCATTCAAAGCGTACACGCGCAAAGCAGTATCTATCCTCTGATTTCTGCAAAAAAGAAACTGACTGAAAACCCGTTTTCGCCCGATCCCCTTATTAATTATAGTTGGGATGATCCTAGAGCATCAGATGGTCTGGAAAGCTATAGCTTGCAACCAGTTAGCTGGACAACTTCAACTCCGGATAGTTTTAATACAAATGAATTTAAGAAGACCGGCGTAATTGCTGTAAATGGAAAAGGTTCAATTTGTTTTGATTTTGGACAAACAAATGCTGGCTGGCTTGAATTTGAATCTGACGACTTAATCGATAGTGTAACCATAGGTATCAGCGAATATAATGAGCCCGCAATTGTAAATAGTGGTGCATTACATCCGCTTAAAACAATGGCTCCTGTTAAACATGGGCAAACTTACCGGTTAGAATTAAATCCTGAATTTTATGAAGGAGTAAGGTTTGGCTGGATAAATGTGCTTTCTCATCAACAAAACTGGCACATTAAGAGTCTTCGTTTGGTTTGTCAGGTTAAACCTGTAAATTATCAAGGTAGCTTTTCCTGTAGTGATTCGGAACTGACCAGAATATGGTATACCGGTGCCTATACTGTTAAGTTAAATCTCCAAAAAGACTATTTTGGAGCAATATTAATGGAACGGAGCGACCGCCATTCGTGGACCGGAGATGCTTATCCATCGCAGGCAGCCTCAATGGTTGCCTTTGGCAATTATGATTTTGTGAAAGCCAATACCATTAATACGGCAGATCTGAATAATGGCATTCTAAGCTATTCTCTCTATTGGGTTTTAAGTCTTATTGACTATGTAAATTATACAGGAGATGTTGAATTTGCCAAAAGATATATCGATAATGCCTGTAAAAAACTAGATCTCGCATACCAGCATTTTGGTAAATCGCCTAAGTTAGGTTTTTACGGTTGGGACGAACGTCTCGGAGCAGGTTTTGAAAATCCGGATATCCACGAATCTCAGCGTGCTTATTCAATGCTCACCATACGTTCATGGGCCGAATTTGGTCGCTTAATGAAACAAATTGGAAGGGCTGACCTGGCACAGAAATATACCAATTATGCCCAGCAGAAAATTGCTGAAGAAAGAAAGAAAAAGAACTGGCCAAATGAATTTGGACTTCATGCATCGGCAGACGCCATTAATACTGGCCTTACAACACCTAAGGAAGATGCACTGTTTTATCAGCGGAACTATACTGATCGGGTAAACCGCTTGTCTTACTCCCCTTTTAACGAATACTTTATCATAGGGGCGATGGCCAAAATGCAAAAGCATAAAGAAGCGATAAGTGCAGTTAAAGATTGCTGGGCTGGACAAATCAAATACGGAGGAACAACATTTTTTGAAGTATACCGACCAAGCTGGAACGCAATATTCGATAAAAATGATGCTCCGCCGAATAACCAATGCGGATATACCAGCTTAACACATCCATGGAGCGCAGGAGTAGTTAAATGGCTGTCGGAAGAGGTTTTAGGCATAAAGCCACTGGAACCGGGCTTCAAAGTCTTTGAAATCATGCCTCATTTAGGAGATACCATATCTTATGTTAATGGAAGCACACCAACATTAAATGGATTGATCTCTGCCAGCTTTAATGTAAAATCTGGGATAACTATACTCGAAATACCAAAGGGCACCTTAGCAAAACGGGTTGCAATTCCATTAGGTGGTAATACTGTAAAGTCACTTTCTTTAAATGGAAAACCAATTTTGAATGGAGAGGGATTTCAAATTAAAGATGGCTACATAAATGTAAATAACCTAACGCC
>NZ_JBFTNT010000466.1:0-1967 GCF_056397585.1 Pedobacter sp. 05L430
TGATGTTATTTCGTATCGTATAAGCCTGAAAACCCAGTCATTATAATCTGACCGAAAGATTGTATTTCTTTCTAGGTTCTAATTATTATTAACGGTAAATTTGCCGCTCAAATAACACATAATGAGTGACTCGATAAAACATGAATGCGGAATAGCCTTTATTCGCCTTTTAAAACCTCTCTCATACTACCAGCAAAAATACGGGACTGCACTTTACGGACTTAATAAGCTTTACCTCTTAATGGAAAAGCAGCACAACCGTGGGCAGGATGGAGCAGGGATTGCAACAATTAAACTAGACGTAAAACCAGGTCATCGCTACATTAGCAGATATCGCTCAATGGCACAAAACGCTGTTGCGGATATCTTTGGTTACGTTCAGAACAAATTTGTTGACATTCAAAACGAAACTCCTGAGTTGATGCAGGATGCTGAGTGGCTAAAAAATAATGTAAGTTTTATTGGAGAAGTTTTACTGGGACATTTACGTTATGGTACACACGGTAAAAATAGCATAGAAAATTGCCATCCATTTTTACGTCAGAACAACTGGATGACCCGGAACCTTGTTATTGCCGGTAATTTTAACATGACCAATGTAGATGAATTACTCGAACAACTTTATGAGCTTGGTCAGCATCCAAAAGAACAAGCTGATACGGTTACCGTTTTAGAAAAAATAGGCCATTTCCTTGATGATGAAAATCAGGAACTTTTTGACGAGTACAAAAAAGAAGGACTTGATAATGTTCAGATCACTCATAAAATCTCAGAAAATTTAGACATAGCAAAAATCTTAAAACGCTCTGCAAAAAACTGGGATGGTGGTTATGCGATCTCTGGTATTGTTGGAAATGGAGATGCATTTATTCTTCGTGATCCTTCAGGTATCCGCCCGGCTTATTATTATCAGGATGATGAAATTGTTGTAGCTGCTTCAGAGAGACCAGCAATTCAAACTGCATTTAATATCCCATTCAAAGACGTTAAAGAAATTGAACCAGGTCATGCGCTAATTGTTAAGAAAAATGGCACTGTAACTCAGGAGATTTTTAGAGAGCCTGAAGAAAAAAGAGCATGCTCTTTTGAACGCATCTATTTTTCGAGAGGTAGCGATGCCGAAATCTATAAAGAAAGAAAGCATTTAGGGGCGTTACTTTGTAAGCAAATACTTAGTGCAGTAAAATCGGATTTAAAAAACACAGTATTCTCTTTTATCCCTAATACTGCCGAAGTTTCATTTTATGGAATGGTTGAAGGGTTACATAGTTACATCAGAAATGTACAAAAAGATACTTTATTGCATCGTAAAGATTCTTTGAATGATGAACAATTGGATGAGTTATTGTCCATGTCTCCGAGGGTAGAGAAATTAGCGATTAAAGATGTTAAGTTAAGAACATTTATTACACAAGACGCAGATAGGGGTGATATGGTTGCCCATGTTTATGATACCACATACGGTGTAATAAAAAATCATACAGATACTTTAGTGGCGGTAGATGATTCAATTGTTAGAGGTACAACTCTTAAACAGAGTATTATCAAAATTATTGATAGACTGCACCCTAAAAAGATTATTATCGTTTCGTCGGCACCTCAGATACGTTATCCTGACTGCTACGGTATTGATATGTCGAAGATGGGTCAATTTGTTGCTTTTGAAGCAGCAATTCAACTTTTGAAAGCTCGTGGAATGGAGCATGTCATTGAAGAGGTATACCAAAAGTGTAAGGCTTCATTATTACTTCCAAAAGAGGAAATTGTAAATCATGTAAAAGACATTTACAGACCATTTAAACAAGAGGAAATCTCTGCACAAATTACTAAAATCATTACTCCTGACAATATCAATGCAGAGGTAGAGGTAATTTATCAGACATTAGATAATTTACATGTGGCTTGTCCAAATCATACCGGCGATTGGTACTTCTCGGGTAACTACCCAACTCCAGGAGGAAATAAGG
>NZ_JBFTNT010000467.1:0-1948 GCF_056397585.1 Pedobacter sp. 05L430
GTTAATCGCACTCTCGGTGTTCCCATTCAAACTAATTTTATATTCTAATCCGGGAATAATCTTATACGATGCAAATGCATTAGCTAAAACCGTTGTTTGCTCCGAAGGATTAACTCTTTGAGTTAAAACCAGGTAAAAATTAGGATTAGCGAACATTCCAGGCTGCGAAAAACTAATCGGATAACTACCATCCGGATTTTTATAGTTTAACGTTGGATCCATTAAAAATGCCTGCTGAATAATGGCCCGTCCATTATCAAGCCCGGGAGTTACCTGATTGCGTCGGTAAGTACCTGACAGATTAAATCCAATAGTTAGTTTATCTGTCGCACTATAAATGTTATTAGTTCTGCCACTTATTCGATTTGCAAAAGTATTTAAGATCACCCCTTCCTGCTTATTGTAGTTAAGATTAATGGTCGATTTCAAATCTGTTCCACCTGACGCTAACGATARGTTATAATCTTGGGTAATTGCATCCCTCAATAAAACGTCATACCAATTGGTACCTGAATTTGCCCCGTATTGTTGTGGATTCTGATACACGCTCGGAACACCACCGGTATAGCCTTCATATCGGGCAGCATCTTCATAATATTCTTTCTTAAATTGAGCGAACTCAGGTGCATTCATCAAATCAGGTTTCCCTCTGTCAGATACCCTTACCAATCCTGCGTAAGAGCTGAGTTCGATACTTTTTTGTCCACCTTTGGCTTGTTTTGTTGTGACAAGAATTACCCCATTTGAAGCTCTTGAACCATATAAAGAAGAGGCAGAAGCGTCCTTTAATACTGTAATACTTGCTATTTCATCCGGACTGATCGTTTCGAGTCCGCTGGTAGATGGAAATCCGTCAATTACAATTAGTGGGTTGTTTCCTGCGTTGATCGAAGCAGCTCCTCTGATTCTAAATGACATATTTGCACCCGGAGCTCCAGAGTTGTTTGCGATTTGCACGCCTGCAAATTTCCCTTGTAATTTCTGACCGATATTAGCTACAGGCATGTCTTTAACCTCACTCGTGTTTAGCTGGCTTACAGCCCCTGTAACTTCTCTTTTATTTTGTGTTCCATAACTTACAACTACCACTTCATTTAATTTTTCACTGGCAGATTCCATCTGAACATTAATAACAGATCTGTCATTTGCCGGAATTTCCTTGGTTTGATATCCCACAGATGAGAAAACCAACACAGCGGAGGGTGCAGCTGTTAACTGATAATTTCCTTCGTTATTAGTTGTTGTTTTCTGATTTGTACCTTTCACAGCAACTGTAACTCCAGTTAATGGTTTTCCATCCTGAAGGTCTACCACCTTACCTGAAATAACTCCTTGCTGCTGGACATGATATCCATATAAATTTTCTTTTGTGAATGTCTTTGATTGTGCTGGTAAATAAAATATCAAAGACATAACCAGGCATGATCCGCCCCTTCTGATAAAAAAAAGCAATCTTTTCCTTTTCATAACTTGTTTAGATTTGGTTTATATTTAGGTTATAATAGAATTGAGGTAAAGAGTTGTAAGGTCTTACTCACTCTATTGACTAAAACAAACCTAAGCATTGGCCAATTATTTCCGTTTTACCAAATGGCACTTATATTTGTACTTTTTGACATAATGAATTAGCTTTCCCTAGTTTTAAATCATATATATGATTAATCTTTTAAACTTTTTGGAAAATCACAAGAACTGAAAAGCTAAATTTTACTTGAAATGGATGTTACTATCGGCTTTTAAATACTCTTCAGAAATTTTTGTTTGAAGGATATTACCCACGTATACGGCTCGTTGATAGTTTTTACTGCTTATGCTAGTGATTTTTTGCAAAAGCTTGTTGCGCAACTTTCTAAATATCGGGAAAAGAGAATACATTTTAATTTTAGAAATCTGAAGTCTATTGCATGTTTCTTCATCAATTAGAAAGCGAACATAACAAGTATGAAGA
>NZ_JBFTNT010000468.1:0-1928 GCF_056397585.1 Pedobacter sp. 05L430
GATCATGACTGACGGCTCAAAGAGAATGATGGAACGCATATCGAAGAGCGAAGCAATTTCGATAGAACAGGCCACACAAAGTGTAATGAATGCACTTGGTGGCATTCCATACGGCAGACCAGCAATGCCTGAAGAAGTTGCTGAATTTGTCGGGTTTCTTGTTTCACCAAGGGCAAGTTATCTTACCGGAACCGAATTTGTTATTGATGGAGGCACCATCCCAACCGTTTAAAAAATTACAACAATACCAGCCTGGGTTGCATTTAGGATGAATTTAAAATGCTGACCGAAATCAACTTGGGCTTAATTCAGCTAATCCTCGCTCTGAAAAAATCAGGCCAACTGTGGATATCCTTTCAAAATCACACGTTTCAAACTGTCCTGATACTCATCTCCCCAATTCCCAATAGCGGCGATTACCGGTATCAAGGTTTTGCCAAACTCAGTAAGTGAATACTCTACCTTTGGTGGCATCACCGGATAGATTGTTCTGATAACCAATTCATGTTCCTCGAGTTCCTTTAGCTGAATATTGATTACCCTACGACTTGCATCCGGTATTTTGCGTTGCAGCTCGCTCGGACGCAAGTAACCCTCGTTGATAAACCACAACAACCGCATTTTCCATTTGCCATAAAGTACCTCTCCAACTAAATCGAGGCCACAGTTTAAATTGGGAAAAGTTTTTTTCTCGTACATCTAACAAAGATACATGTAGGTCATTAATGAAACAATACGGATAAATTTTTCCCTATTCGAATCGTAATCCCCTACTTGTGCGTGCCGCTAGTACCACCGAAATTTGTACAACAATAAGTAATTTAAAATAAATATCATGAACTTACCAAAATTAATAACAGACCTAGTTGAAGCGCAAAACAGCCATGATGCTGCAGCTTATTCCTCACTTTTTTCAGAAAACGCCGAAGTATTCGACGAAGGAAAAAACCATATTGGAAGAACAGCAATTCAAAAATGGATTGAAAATTCGAACCAACAGTATCAAGCTACTTTAAAACCGATTAGTTATAAGGAAGCTGAAAAGGGGTCGGTATTTACAGCAGAGATTTCCGGAACATTTCCAGGTAGCCCGGTCATTCTTAACTTTAACCTCGTTCTTCAGCAGGGTTTAATTCAATCGCTTAAGATTACTGGCTAATGCCAAACATCCAGCGACCATAAAATCGTAGGGATTCTGTTGCAACTCCAGGAGAAGGTATGGAACGAACCGTTATTAATCCGTTGGAATTTCCGGGTTTCCCAAACTAATCTGCTATTCCGAATCACCAGACTGAACCATTAGCAAGAATATTTAGAACAAGGATGACATAGAAAAAAAACAATGATTTTTTCATAAGAAACCGTACTTTGATTTGTTCAAAGTACGGTTGTACTCCAAAACATATCGTTAACTAAGGCTTTCAAAGAGGACATAAAAAAATGTGCCCGTCTATATGATTTCCCAACCGATTTTTAAAATCAAAAACAGATTGTGTCGAACTAAAAATCGTCTCGCAACTTTCGTATTTGTTCAAGTGCCGCTACGTCAATCTGATCTTTTGGGCGATTAACAATCTTCTTATTCTCAATTAATTGATTAATATGCAAAAAAGGAACATTTACGTTATCAATATCCGCAATAGAGGCCATTTCCAAACATTCGTCAAAGGTATATCCTTCAAGCCCCTTCATTTCAATGAGTATATCTAAACGGAGACCATTGTTAAGGTGAAAATCTGTCCAGCCAAGTATAAATTGCATAGTTTCGATCAGTGGATAATCCCCCATATCACATTTTACAAATGCTTTTCTCAGTTGCTTTCTATTTTCTAAGGTGTCTTTTAGCCAAATATCTAAGTCACCTGTAAAACGCTGGTAGCCGTGTAAATTGGTGGCATAACCACCGACCATAATATATTGCACATTAT
>NZ_JBFTNT010000469.1:0-1926 GCF_056397585.1 Pedobacter sp. 05L430
CGATAACCCTTTAACACTTCGTGGCGTGACACCCTACTCAATAGATCCAGAAAATGCAAAACGGCTTTGGCAATTAAGTGAAGAAATGACTAAAGTGATATTTACAGCAGATTGAACATTGCTATGCAATTAATTCCCTAATTTTAGATGGTAAACCATGGCACATCAGATAGAATACATACACGATGATATTAAGAGATCGTGCTTTGAAGACCAGTTCTTCAAAGCCGATGTGCTGTTTGAAGACCATTTGCTGGTATGGATCATCTCGGGARAAACCAGGATCGTGCAAGCCGATCAGACCTATGTGTTTGGAGCAGGAGATACCCTGCTGTTTCCGCGTTACTTGCTGGCTACGGTTCTCAATTATCCTAAACATGGCTTGTCTCATAAATCGGTAGCCATGCACCTTAAGCTGGAGCGGCTAAAAGACTACTATAATAAAAATGAGCCCCAGTCCCAGGGAGAACCGATTCCACCTCCTAGCTTTCGAACCTTTGAACAACATCCATTATTAAAAAGCTGTCTCTCTTCACTAATCCCGTATTTTGAGCTCAAAGAAAAACTACCTGGCGCCATCGCTTCACTCAAAATAGAAGAGGCTATCCATATCCTGAGAACTATCGAACCCAGTATTGACCATATGCTGGCCAACTTTGCAGAGCCCGGAAAGATTGATATCGCTAATTTCATGGAAAAAAATTATATGTTCAATATGCCGATGGAAAAATTCGGTTACCTGACTGGACGTAGCCTGACAACGTTTAAGCGCGATTTCAAAAAAACTTTTCAAACCACACCACAGAAATGGCTTACTCAAAAAAGACTGAAACTGGCCCATTATCAAATCAGAGAAAAAAAACGGAAACCCTCAGAAGTCTATCTGGAAACAGGATTTGAAAATCTCTCCCATTTTGGTTACGCATTTAAGAAATTTTTTGGCTACGCACCCACAGAGGGATTTAGGTAATAGGGCTAATCCTTAAAAGTGAGCACAAATCTAACTCCCTCGTTTACCTTGCTTTCTACATCAATATGGCCTCCTAAACTATTAATGTGGTTATATACCAAATAAAGGCCAATACCTTTGCTATCTGTATGATTGTGGAATGTTTGATGTAGCCCAAATATCTTGTTTTTACATTTTTCCATATCAAACCCCAGGCCTTTGTCTGAAAAAATCAATTGTCGGGCACCATTTGTTTTTCTGGTGGCAATATAAATATCAGGGTGTGAATCTGGTTTTGCGTACTTAATGGAATTAGTGATCAGGTTTAGAAATATGCTGTCCATATAAACTTTGTTGAAATTGATCGTATCAAATTCAGAAAAATCAATTCTAATAATAGCTCTGGAGCCTAGTATCAATGAATTTATAGAATGAAACACCCCGTTCAGAGAATGATGAAGATTCAGGTTTTCTGTGGGCACATGAACGCTTTTTTTCTGACTGGCCGCATCCAGGTAATAATTTAAGGTAACCTTCAATTCCTCTGTTGTTGATTGTAATATATTGATCAGATTTTCAGTTTCTTTATCCTGAATTGTAGAAGTATCCAAAAGACTAAATATTGCAAGTAAGTTATTTACAGGTGCCCTCAGATCATGCGAGGCCATATGAGTTAAATGCTGCAGCTCTTCATTAATCTTTGATAGGCTGATCAAAAGTTTATTCCGTTCTTCTTCAAGTTTCTTTTTGTGTGTTACATTTTTGGCAACCGCGTAAACCAGTTTGGATTCAGGAACAGGAATTGAAGTCCATGACAGCCACACAATTTCGCCTTTTTTAGTGAGGTAGCGGTTTTCGAAATTTAAGAGTGGAATATTTTTCCTGAGGTTGTTCCTAAGTTCTTCTGTAATGTTCTGGTCTTCTTCACAAACAAAATCATTAATAGGTCTTGAAAATAACTCTTCATCACTATATCC
>NZ_JBFTNT010000470.1:0-1926 GCF_056397585.1 Pedobacter sp. 05L430
GATGGATACTGTTCTTATCCGAACGGTAGATGTTCAATTTTGAACAGCATGGGTAGTCAAAAGCCTTATTAAGGTAGGTAAATTCATTGGCATAGCTCTTGAACTGTAAAGGAAAATTAACAATATGAAAAGTCCAAAATCCTTACTTATACTTTTGACACTCATTTTTTCGGTTAGTGTAAAAGTATCGGCTCAGAAAACAGTAACTGTAGACATTACAAAGGTTACACATACCGTAAATCGAACCATAAATATGAGTGGTTCATCTCAAAAGCCCACTTTACATATAAATTCAAAGTATGATGCAGGCTTTGCTGTAATAAAACACCGCGATTTTAAAAACGGTGAGATAACGTTTGAGGTGAAGGGTGAAGATATTTTCCAGAAAAGCTTTGTTGGATTTGCTTTCCACATACAAAACGATTCTACTTATGAGGCAATCTATTTTAGGCCATTTAATTTTAGATCTGATAACGAGCTGCGTAAAAAACATGCTGTCCAATATATTTCTCTTCCCGGTAATGACTGGCCAAAGCTTAGAGAAGCTTCTCCATTAAAGTATGAGCAACCGATCGGAGAGGATGTTAATCCGGCAGAATGGTTTAAGGTTCGGATTAAAGTGGAAGCAAAAATGATCAGTGTCTATGTAAATGAAAACCCTAAGCCATGCTTGGAAGTGGTTCCTTTAAGCAATCTAAATTCCGGGAAGATAGCTTTCTGGACCGGCAGCGAATCTGCAGGAGATTTCAGAAACTTAAAAATCACAGAAAACTAACCTTTGCTTTGGTTTTCAGCTGCTTGTAAGAGTATTTTTTTTATCAGCGCAATCTGTCCTAAATGGTAATGAGTGTGTTCAATAATCCCTTGGATATTTCTGTAGTAGGTTCCGTATTTCTCATCTGTAAAGTTTTCCCAAAGTTTATGCTCTGGCAACTGCTCAATCAGTAAAGTGAAGGTTTCTGCATCGGCAAAGGTTTTGTCCAGCAAATTATCCCAGTCTCTTTGTGACTCGATTGGAGGAAGGTCAAAACTATATTTGTCGCTAGCCTCAAGTGGTTCTCCTTGTAATACCTTTAGCACTGCACTTATGTAGTAATTCACATGATAAACTAAGGTAGCGATGGTATTAAAAGAATGAACCTGCATTGTTGCTTGTTGCCAGTTTACATCCGTCAAATTGTCTTTAAGGTTTGATGATGTCCAGTTCCCGCCAAAATGAACATCTTTTAAGTGCTTTGCTAATTGCGCTGGTAAATTCATGCTATTTAATATTAAACAGTTAAATTATAATTTTATCTGAAAATATAAAAATGGGCGAGGCCGAAAAATAAGCTCAGTCCAATAATATAGAGGACGTTAACTTTAAATTTTTTCATTAACACCAGGGTGATAATAATCCAGGCCAATGAGTAAAAATCAATATATTTAAAAGATACTCCACCGGGGAAAATAATATCCTTTCCCAGAAATAAGGTGAGGTTTAAAATCACTCCCACAACTGCAGCTGTTACAAATCCCAGAACATTGCCAATTGTTTTATTTCCATGTGTTTTTTCAATAATCGGTCCGCCAACAAATATGAATAAGAATGAAGGTAAAAAGGTATTGAAGGTTGTAATTAAAAGCCCAATTGTGCCCATAAGGATAGAACCTGAAAAATGATTAAAGGCTGCCATAAATCCTACGTAACACACCACAATAATTAATGGGCCGGGAGTTGTTTCAGCAAGGGCAAAACCATCAATCATTTGCATCTTACTTAGCCAGTTCAGCTTCGAAACACTAAACTGTGCAACATATGGTAAAACAGTATAAGATCCTCCTATTGTAAATAATGCAGTTTGGGTAAAGAAGAGGCTTAGGTCTTTCCAAAATTGAAAATCAACAGAAAGAAAGTACAACAAAAGTAAAGGAATTAGCCAGATC
>NZ_JBFTNT010000471.1:0-1902 GCF_056397585.1 Pedobacter sp. 05L430
GATCCAGTAGTTGATATTTACCAGAATGGGCAAAAAAGAATGTATGTTTTGGTTGTTCCTGATGAAATAGATAGAAAGGAGAAATATTTGTTAGATTTAAATCGGGCAAAAAAAGCTTTAATACATCAGTTGAATCCTGGTTCTGATAAGATGATAACCAAGGAGGTAGCGACTAAAAATGGGCTGTTGGAAGTGGAAGTAACAGAGACCCCAATTTTTATAGAGGCAAAATGAGTCGAATTACCATAATTACTGTAAATTTTAATCAAATTAGGGTAACTGAGGATTTTTTAAGATCTGTGTTGCTCAATGCCCCGAACGAAGACATTGAGCTTATATTGGTTGATAATGGGAGTAGTAATGACAATGAAGCTTATTTTAAAAACATATATCCTGACGTAGTATATATAAGGTCGGATAAAAACCTGGGATTTGCCGGTGGCAACAATTTAGGAATACGAGCTGCTAAAGGCGAGTATATTTTACTGCTAAATAATGATACGGAAATAACTGAAAATATGATTCCGGTTCTTTTAAATGAAATGGAGCTGCGTCCGGATATTGGGTTGATTTCGCCATTAATCTTGTATTATGAGGACCCGAAAATTATTCAATACGCGGGTTTTACGGAAATGAATTATTTAACAGGCAGAAACAGGGGGATAGGGAATAAGGAGGTTGATTGCGGGCAATACAATTTGGATAGCAGAGAAACCGGTTATTGCCATGGGGCAGCAATGATGTGCAGGAAAAAGGATCTTGAGCTTGCAGGTTTAATGTCTGAAGATTTTTTTCTTTACTATGAAGAACTAGATTGGTGTGATAAGTTTAAGAAAATAGGTAAAAAAATATGGTTCACCGGCAAATCGACAATTTACCATAAGGAATCGATGAGTGTAGGTAAGGAAAGTAAAATTAAGACATACTTTATGACTAGAAATAGGATGCTATATATTAGAAGAAATACATCTTTATTAAATACAATTATCTTTAGCATCTATTACATTTGTTTTGCATGTCCAAAGCAGATTATATCTTATATCTTCAAAAAAAGATTGAATCTAGTTAAGTGGGTTTTTAAGGGTGTGTTTTGGAATCTTACGAATTCAAAAAGCAGTAGTAAATTAGGATTTAAAATTTAAGGGAAATGATAATAGCTTTTTGGGTTTCTCTTTTTATTATTCTTTACACCTTTATTGGGTATGGGTTTGTTTTATTTTTACTTATAAAAATAAAGAGACTATTCTATACCCCAGCTTCATTTGATGCTAATCTGGAGTTTCCCAGCGTAACCATACTTGTAGCTGCTTATAACGAAGAAGATATTGTTGATGCTAAAGTGGAAAATACTTTAAGATTGGATTACCCACAGGAAAAAAAGCAGATTATTTTTGTAACCGATGGCTCCACGGATAGTACTACGGAAAAACTTAACAGATTTAATGATGTATTGGTATTACATGAAGATTCGAGAGCGGGAAAGATGGCTGCTATTAAAAGAGCAATGCCATTTGTTGAGGGCGAAATATTGATTTTTACGGATGCAAATACATTTCTAAATGATGAAGCGATTAAGGAATTGGTTAAGCATTATAGGAATCATAAAGTTGGTGCAGTAGCAGGAGAAAAACGAATTTTTGTGGATCAGACTGCTGATGCAAGCTCTGCGGGTGAAGGCTTTTATTGGAAGTATGAATCGTTGTTGAAAAAATGGGATTATGAATTGTATTCAAATGTAGGAGCTGCAGGAGAATTATTCAGCATAAGAACCAGGCTTTACGAAAATGTTGAATCAGATACTATCATTGACGACCATATGATTGCAATGAGGATAGCTGAAAAAAGGTATATCATAGCCTATGAGCCAAAAGCTTATGCTATGGAAACGGCCTCTGCTAATAC
>NZ_JBFTNT010000472.1:0-1895 GCF_056397585.1 Pedobacter sp. 05L430
CAAGAGGGGTTACTGTGCTATTCATTCATTAAAATTATTTATCAAGATCCTCCAATTCTAATCAACCTGGTATCTTAAAAGTTTTCTGAACTGATAGAATACCCTTTCAATTAACCTTAAATCCTGGGTTACGATTTCGGCCTTGCCTTTAAGCTCTTTATCAAAAATAAGACTTTTATAATGAGAAGTTTTTAGCCCTTTGGGAAGAATAACATCTACATAATAATTTCCTTTTGCATCAGGGGTCAAAGATATGTTTTGCACTCTTCCTTCTACAATACCATATTCCTGATAAGGATAATTCTCCAATTTGATGAGCACTTTACCCCCCGAATAAATTTTTCCGGAATTAGTTGCTGAGACTGACATTTTCCCAATCAGCGTTTTATTATTGATGGGCAATACAGATAAGATCGCATCCCCTCTTTTTATAAACTGATTTTCTCCCCAAAACTGCTGAAAACTTGCAATACCCTCTGTAGAAGAAACAATCAGGTAACTCTGCTCCCATTGTTTTAATGACTTTCTTAATTGTTCAAACAGCTGTAAAGTTTGAGAGGCATAATTAATTTTATCTTTTTCGGTATTTATTGTTGCGCTACTTTTTGTTTTATAAAAATTGGAGATGCCCTCTTCTGTTTGAGATATTGAAATATTGATATTTTCTAAACTTTGCTGTGCTTGTAAAAATTTAATTCTTTCACTTTCCAATTCCATTGTTGAAATAACTTTCAGACTAAACAGCTTTTGTGAGCGTTGATAATTTTTTCTTATCAGCTCGAATTTTTCAAGTTCCAAATCTTTCTGTTGTTTTAAGGTTACTATTCGCCCTCTATATTCAGCAATATTCTGGCTGGCAGCAATATGCTCTGGGGCATAGGGGCGAAATTTTGCAAACAACTTTTCATCCTGGAAGGCTTTTGCAAAGGCATTGTAGTCGCTTTGAAGCTCTCCTAATTTAAAAGCTGATATTTTTTGAACCGGAAAGGAAAACAGTTGAACTGAAGAAATAGAATCTACAATCATCTTAAGTTCCAGAATATTTTTATAATTTGCTGTAGATTGTAAAACCATTAATACCTCATCTTTCTTCACTTTTTGATGATCTTTGATGAATATTTTTTCAATCCTGGAATCAGTTCTTGCCTCCACCTTTTCGGTAGGATTCTGTGAGGTTACGATAATGGTGGCGGGCACAAATTCTGGATACCTGATCAAATAACTCATCATCAAAATCATCAAAATCGCACAAAAAATAATCACATTTCCCCAACGAAACATCCAATGCGGTGGTTCAGACAGAAGATCCTGAACACTTTCAGAACGCAGTTCTATCTGGTCTAATATGTCTTTCTTAGTTTCCAAGTTCCAGTTGATTTTTGATTAATCTATAATACTCTCCCTTTTTTGACACCAGTTCGGCATGATTGCCTTCTTCTACAACCATCCCCTTGTCCAATACAATAATTTTATCTGCATGTTTTACTGTAGACAATCTATGGGCAATAACAATTGCAGTCTTCCCTTTAAAAAACTGCTCTAAATTTTCTATAATTATCTTTTCGTTATTGGCATCTAATGCACTTGTAGCCTCATCAAAAAAGATGTAGTCGGGTGATTTATAAACCGCCCTTGCAATAAAAATCCGTTGTTTTTGACCACCACTTACTCCCAAACCTTCGTTACCAATCTTAGTATTATAACTCAAAGGCAGGCTTTCTATAAACTCCTTAATATTGGCAATATCAATTGCCTTTCGTAGTTTTTCTTTATCTACAATATCTTCACCAATACCTATATTATTGGCAATAGTATCATCAAACACATGGCTTTCTTGCATCACAACACCACAGTGACTACGCCAAAACCTGGGCGAAATATTTTTCATGTTGGTG
>NZ_JBFTNT010000473.1:0-1889 GCF_056397585.1 Pedobacter sp. 05L430
TTTTTCAATGAGACAAAAGGTTTTGGATTTATCGTGCCAGCTAATGGCGATAGCGAAATCTTTGTACACTCTTCAGGCTTAATCGATAGCATTCGTGAGAATGATTCAGTAAGCTATGACGTTGAGCAAGGTAAAAAAGGCTTAAACGCAATTAATGTTAAGATCAGTTAATCAACTCATTTTATAAATTAAAGAAAAGCATCCCTTAAAAGGATGCTTTTTTTGTTTCCAATCATTTTGTTCTGAGTCATTAATGAACCTGTTCAAATAAGCCTTTATCGTTTCTTTTTAATAAAATTTAAATAAACGGATAATAATACTGCTGCGATAAAGCATGAAGCTGTGGCAATATCAACAAATGTGGAAGATACATCCCCCCCGGTCACTTTATCGACAAAATACTTTATGAAAGAGTTTGGTAAATTGGTTTCGCCCAGCTTTTCCTTTAGTTGCCACTGCCAATCAGTTATTGGGCAATAACCGAGTCCAAACCAAATACCTAATATCAGCCATGAGCCGGCTGTTAATAGTACAAAAACAAAATGAAGTGCTCTTGTCTTTCTCCAAATCCACCCTACCAGGTTAAATCCAATAATGATTAAGTGTAATGCTGTAAAAAACCAATCCAGAAACAAGTACATACGATATAGTTAAGTCTAAACAAATGTGTCCTACTGAGTCTCTTTTTCCACACTAAATTCCATAATTGTATTGTTGAGCACTTTGAGTCGCTTTGTCCATAAAAGGAATAACCAGCGCAATTGCACCAGGGATACAGCAATAACTCCAGCCAACAAAACGTATTTGCCTGTTGTAAAGTTTATATTATAAGTAAAAAAGACTAGAAAACCTGTGATTAGGAAAGCCCTGGAAGAGATTGATACCGTTGCATAAACCTTAATTTTTGACAGGTATCTTTCTAATGATGACTTGATTGTGCCTCCATTAATAAGGTTTTTTGAAAAATTGTAGCCCAAAACATTATGAATAAGTGCAAAAAGCATAGATACAACGAGTAATATATTGATTGCAATGGGCTTTTGATCGCCGTCAAACATGGTATAATAGCAAAGCAAAAATACCGACCATCCGATTATCTCTATTGTAAATTGCTTTCTGATGCCCTTAAGCACCGGGTGTTTGCTTTCGATAAGCATTGAGCTCAGTTCTTTATTCGTTTTAACTGGCGTTTGTACAGCATTCCATGCTAATTTAAGTGGATCAGTTTCCATAATTATCTGATTAAAAGTTTTTGGATTTTGAGTTTTATTCGATTGAGCTTAACCCCTACGTTGTTTTCATTTATGCCAATTATTTCAGCAATTTGCCTATAACTAAGGTCGTCAAGGTAAAGGGCAACAATAGCCCTTTCACTTTCGTTAAGTTGTTTTAACGTTGCAAACAAGCTTTCTTGCCGAATGGCATATTCTTCATCTACCTCGTCATCAGGCAAATCCGGCAACACTTGATGATATTCAACATCAAGTCTTTTTTTCCGAAACGAAGCAATTGCGGTATTGAGCGCAATACGGTACATCCATGTACTTACCTTTGCTTCCCTTTTAAATGAAGGAAAGGACTTCCATAGTTGATAGGTGATTTCCTGAAAAAGATCTTCCCGATCTTCCTTACTATCACGATATAATCTGCAAATCTTATGGATGATACCCTGATGTTCCTGAATCAGTACTAAAAAGGGCTGCTCATCCATAGATTAATAATTAAATACATATTTCTTCAATTTCTCAATAGGTTGCAGAAACCGAAGAAAACTTACATTATCCGTAGAATCAATACATCTTATACTCAAAAGTATATCTAAAGGTTCCTGCACTTTCGCCAGATTCAAATGTAGCCTCCGTTAACAAAGTTACAGGAAAGTCATCATC
>NZ_JBFTNT010000474.1:0-3229 GCF_056397585.1 Pedobacter sp. 05L430
TTCATTTATTAACGGTATCTTGGATAAAATTATGGGCGATCTTAAAAGAACCAACAGTATTAAGAAAATTGGTCGCGGACTTATAGAAGAATAAAAATTTATGAAGAAAATTTTGTTACTGGCAGCAGTTGCGTTAACGTTAGCATCGTGCCAATMAAAAACTGACAAAAATGTTGATGCAGCTTCAACTGTTACAGACACTGCTGCAATTACAGCAAGCGCCGACTCTGCTAAAGCGGAGGCAATCCGTCATACCGACGGACCAGTATTAACTTTTGAAACTAATAATTATTACTTCGGTAAAATAGAGAAAGGTGAAAAAGTCTCTTATAGTTTCAAATTCCGGAATACGGGCAAAATGCCGTTAATAATTACAGATGCTATTGCAACTTGTGGCTGTACCGTTCCTGAAATACCAAAGGCGCCAATTAAACCGGGACAAGCCGGAGAGCTTAACGTTGTATTTAACAGTGCAGGTAAAACAGGCAGACAAGATAAAATAGTTTCAGTTAAATCTAACGCACTAAATAGTGCAATTGAACTACACTTAACAGGAGAAATTAAAGAATAATTAATTTATATAACAATAGTATGATATCAACAATAATATTGCAGGCAGCTGGTGGTAGTAGCATGTTAAGTACTTTAGTACCAATGGTATTAATCATGGTAGTATTTTATTTTTTCATGATCAGACCACAAGTTAAAAAAGCCAAAGACCATAAAAAATTGGTTGAAGATTTGAAAAAAGGAGATAAAATAGTTACTACTGCTGGTATACATGGTAGAATTGTAGACATGAACGATACTACCTTCCTTATCGAAGTTGAAGGTGGTACAAAAATCCGTTTTGATAAAACTGCAATCTCTTTAGACGCAACAAAAGCAGCGGCTCCTAAAGCTGCAGAAGCTCCAAAGGCATAATTTGATGGTCATCATCCTGATTTATTCAGGATCTCGCACCTGTATAATGGCTTTACTCTTGAGTGGTCCTGAAATAAATTCAGAGTTACGAGGAGTATAAAATAAAAGGTCTGTACCAACAAGGTGCAGACCTTTTATTATGCATGTGGTCTTACTAATAGATTATTCGTATTTTTACAGCGATGCCCTTTATAAAACTCACAAAAATAGAGCGGAAGCGATTCCTCGTTTTAGTCACCTGTTTGCTTCTTGCAGTAGCAGCGTGGTTGTTAATGGCGTTAAATAATAAGTACGTTTATACTGCTAAAACCGTATTGGTTTATAAGAATTTCCCTCAAAAACGTGCCTTTCATGCACTTCAGTCAGATACTGTTGATTTGCAGGTTGAGGGAACAGGCTGGCAATTATTATTTGCACGCTTAAGGGTTAAACCCCAGTCAATAGCCATCAATCTGGAAAAATTAAATAATCGCAATTTCATTCTTTTTTCTGAGCAATTGTTTAATGTCAACAGGCAGCTGGAAACTTCGCAAAAGATAATTTCCGTAAAACCGGATACACTTTATTTTGACTTTTCTGAAAGAACCGTTAAAAGAGTGCCAGTAAAATTGGTGTCTAATTTTAGTTTTGCAAAGCAATACGGTATTTCAGAAGATATTGAGATCATCCCTAAATATGTGACATTATCCGGACCGGAAGAAGAGAAAACACAATCAGCTAAGAGTTAAAATAACCCGCTTTCCGGATTATTGTAAATTGGTGAATATTGTTCCCGAGAAGATTGATTTTATAATTGAGAAATAATGTTAAAAGTAGGGATTACAGGAGGAATTGGTAGCGGGAAGACTACTATTTGCAAAATTTTTGAAACGTTGGGTGTCTCCGTATTCTATGCCGATACCATAGCTAAAGAAATTATGGTAAATGATGCCATTCTAATCCAGGGTGTTAAAGATACCTTTGGCAAAGAAAGCTATCTGCCTGGAGATATATTAAATAATAAGCATATCGCTGGTATCGTATTTAACGACGCCGGGGAGCTGGCCAAGTTAAACGCATTAGTTCACCCTGCAGTTTTTAGAGCATTCGATAACTGGGTTAATCAATTGCCCGAAAAGGTTCCTTATATACTTAAAGAAGCTGCTTTATTGTTTGAAAGTGGTTCTTACAGAATGTGTGATAAGAACATTCTCGTTACTGCACCATTGGAACTCAAATTAGATCGCGTAATGAAACGCGATAGAGTAACTGCCGATCAGGTAAAAGCCAGAATGGACAAGCAGTTTACCGACGAAAAGAAAATACAGATGGCTGATTACCTGATCAACAACAACGAAACAGATTCCCTTATTAATCAGGTAATGGGTCTCCATCAGTTGTTTCTCAATACCAAACCTTAATGATATTAGAAGATTTTATAGAGATCGATAAGACCGGTCTGTTTTGCAGGTACGGTAATTTTTATCTGGATCCAAAAGAAGCAGTTAAAAATGCAGTCATTTCGCATGCCCATGGCGATCATGCAGTTGGAGGTAACCACAATGTGTACTGTACAATGGCAACCTCTTTATTTATGCATCATAGATACAAGAAATTTGCAGGTGGAGAATTCTACATCATGGAGTATCATCAAACTTTTGATGTGAATGGGGTTAAAGTAAGTTTTATTCCGGCAGGACATATTTTAGGCTCTGCTATGGTGCTAATGGAGTATGAAGGAGTAAAGTATCTTTATACTGGCGATTATAAGCTCCAACCAGATAAAACCTGCGAACCGGTAGAATTTGTAGAAGCAGATGTCTTGATAACTGAAACCACATTTGCTGATCCGGAAACACAACACCCGATTGCCGAGGAAGAAATAATTAAGCTGAGCTCAACTACCAGTAATATTATGCTTGGTGCATATGCCTTAGGTAAATGCCAGCGTTTGATCAGCTTGATGAATGATTACTGTACAGAAAAAAGGATACTTGTTCACTATAGTATGTTACCTTTTGTGAAAATATATGAGCAAATGGGAGTAAATTTAGGGAAGTATGAGATCTATGACCGTAAAGTAATGAAGAACAATCATACAAACATGGTTTATATGGTTCCGCCAATGGTTTTTAAGAGCTATTTTAAGGCAATTAATGTGATCAGGATATTTGCAACAGGCTGGAAACACCTTCAAAGTAGCCATGAAATTCAATTGTACATATCAGATCATGCCGATTGGAATGATATAATTTTAACGATAGAAAAGGTAAAACCTAAACAAGTTTGGACTAATCATGGTAATGGATACCATTTAAAGAAACAT
>NZ_JBFTNT010000475.1:0-1874 GCF_056397585.1 Pedobacter sp. 05L430
ATCTAATACATAATAGGTATTTATTCCCTTTAGATCGTTTAGCTCGCTACCGTTTGTTCTTACAAGCCTACCTGTTGGGATATAATCGGCCGCTGATTCCAGCATACTTTTCGCATTGATCTTAAGGCGGTGATTTAGGAAATTTCGATCTGCAATGGCCGACAAGTTAAAATAACAATGGTTTGTAATATTGACTATGGTTTTCCTGTCGGTTATTGCAGTATATGTTATTAAAAGCGCATTATCACTTGTCCATTGATAACAGACTTCCAAAGTAAGATTACCAGGGAAACCTCCTTCTCCATCTCTACTTAATATCTTGAAAATTAATCTGTCATCATCTACAATATAATCAAAAACTTTACTATTAACACCAGCTGACGCGCTGTGATTAGAATTGCCGTTGCTATTTGCCTCGAGCTGATAATCAATGCCATCCAGATTAAAGCTTGCTCGTGCAATTCTATTGGCAAACCGCCCTACCGTTGAACCTACATAACAAATATCTTCCAGATAACCCTGCAACTCAGGAAACCCCAGGATAACATTGCCTAACCCATTGTTTTTATCTGGCACTACAATTGAAACAACTGTAGCACCATAATTTGTTAGTTCCACAAAGGCACCGGTTTTATTCTCTATTTTAAAGAGATAGATGTCTTTATTTTTAAAGTTACCCCAAGACTTCCGCGATATGCTGCTGCTCATTATCCTTAATTGTTTGAGTAGCCAGGGTTTTGATCTGATTCACTTATGTCGTCGTTCTGTTTGATCTCCTGCAATGGAATTGGATAGCGGTTATGATATTCCTGGATACTTCCAGATTCTTTGGTCCATTTATTTCTTTGTTTTGCAAGCTCAACCAGTTTACCTGTTCTGATTAGATCCATCCGTCTCCATCCTTCGAAACACAGCTCGCGCATCCTTTCGTCCATGATATTCGTTCTGAAGTCTTGTTGAGACATACCTGCATTCCATCTTTTATCTGCTGGCAAATTACCGTTCCAGGCCCTTGTTCTAATGGTGCTATTAATTAGATCCACAGCTTGCGAAGTGGCGCCTGTTTCATTTAATGTTTCAGCATAGCATAACAGAATGTCTGCATAACGCAGATAAAATATGTTTTTCCCTGATAGCCAGAAGCTAAGTGTGCCCTCTGTTCTCGGATCTTCAAATTTCTTAACGTGAGGATCAAGCTCATCACCTCCAAATGCTGGATTTAACGTTGGGACCTTACCTTTGTAGGTGAAATCATAGCGGATACTTTCGTTTTTTCTAACGTCCCCGTCTTCCCATACACCGCCATCTGCTGTAGTCTGATAACAGTATTTGGTAGGAACCATTAAGTCATAACCACCAAAATAGCAATACTGGTCTACTTCAGCTAATGAGCGCGAACCCATTTGCCATTGTGTTTGGTTGTTGTCTGGATAAACATTGTTGAACTTAAATTCATAAATGGATTCAGTAGTGTTCTGTTTGGTTGGATCCCATAGATCAGCATATTTAGGTACAAGACTATAACCTCCATTTTCTACAACCTGTTTAAACATATCTCTCGCCTTTGCATAATCTTTTGCTCCAGAGGCTTCAGGAGCATACAAATARACTTTTCCAAGTAAAGCCTGGGCAGCCCCCTTAGTGGCCCTCCTCTTGTCGGTTTGGCTTACAGGCAAATATTTAACTGCATTCTCCAAATCGGCAATGATGAAATTGTAAACCATATTTAACGGTTGACGCTTGGTGCCATACTCCTTGAATTTAGCTTGATCGATAATAGGAATTTCACCCCAGTATTGAGTCATTTCAAATGTAAGCGCGGCTCTAATGAAGCTGGCCTCACCAAGGATAATATTTTTGCGTTCAGATTCCTC
>NZ_JBFTNT010000476.1:0-1868 GCF_056397585.1 Pedobacter sp. 05L430
CTTATTTGCCTGGACGATAGTGAAAGCCAGATCTGGCATACTAGCAAATCCAACCCTACCATCAAAATATTTCCTGAAAATCTGATCTATGTTATTTACACCTCTGGCTCAACCGGAAACCCGAAAGGAGTTATGATTGAGCATGGATCAATAATGGATTATTTTGAAGGATTAAATTCAAAATTAAATACACTAAAAGACTGTAAAAGTTTTGCACTTGGGTCTACAATAGCAACAGATCTAGGCAATACGATTCTCTTCAATTCCTTAATATCAGGTGGAGAATTACACTTATTTGCTAAAGACAGGTTCAACAATCCTGAGTACATACATCAATATTTTAATAATTATAACATCGATTGTTTAAAGATCGTTCCGTCGCACTGGAGGTTTTTGAGGCATCAGGGAAACTTACTTTTGCCTTCTAAACTACTAATGTTCGGAGGAGAATCATTGCCTGGCGAGTATATTAAAGAAATTCGAAGGACCAATAGTGAATGCGTGGTTGTAAATCATTACGGACCTACCGAAACTACAATAGGTAAGCTAATACATGTAGTAGATAAAAATGCAGATTATCCGGCATCAGCTCCCATTGGTAAACCTTTTGGAAATACCATCCTTCATGTCCTCAATAAAGATTCAAATTATTGCGCAATTGGCGTTCCAGGAGAACTGTATATTGGAGGCTTCGGAGTAGCAAGAGGTTATTTAAACAACCCTGAATTGACTAGTAAAATGTTCACAGATCGCTATGCTGAAGGAATAGAAACCGGGTTTTATAAAACTGGCGATTTAGTACGATGGTTAGCTAATGGAGATATCGAATTCTTAGGTCGTATAGATGATCAGGTTAAAATCAGAGGCAATAGAATAGAACTTGGTGAGATACAAAATGCATTGCTTAAATGTAAAGACATACGGCAATGTGCCATAATTGTAGATGAAGACACTAATCAAGAAAAAAGGCTGGTAGCCTATGTTGTAGTTGATTCTATTTTTAATAAGGATGCGATAATAAATCATTTAAAATTGACGCTTCCGGAGTTTATGGTTCCAAGGATTTTAATTCAGATAGATAAAATCCCCTTAACTGCGAACGGAAAATTAGATAGAAAATCACTTCCAAAAGCGGCAATGAACCCGATCACAGAAAATGGTTATGTTGCCCCTGGAACCGCTGAGCAAAATCTACTTACAGAAATATGGGTTTCCAATCTGGGGATTAACAAAATAGGAATTACTGACGATTTCTTTGAGTTAGGAGGCCACTCTTTAATTGCGGTTAAGGTAATGGGCGCAATAGAAAAGAAAACAGGTCTCCGTTTGCCCTTATCCAGCTTATTTGAAAACCCAACAATTGAAACACTTGCTAAGCTCTTAACCCCCGACGATAAATTAAATTGGGACTCTCTGGTTCCATTAAAAACAAGCGGAAATAAACCTCCAATATATCTTGTTCATGGTGGAGGCTTAAATGTTTTCGTATTCAAATCTATCTCTGGATTTATGGATGAAGATCAACCGGTTTACGCACTTCAAGGTCTGGGCTTAAACGGTGATAGAGAAATTCCTGACACAATTGAAGAAATTGCCGCTAAATATAATGCTGAGATTCTAGAATCAAATCCGGAAGGGCCATATTTAATTGCCGGGTATTCTATGGGAGGAAAAATAGCCTACGAGATGGCCAAACAATTACTTGAAAAGGGTAAAGAGATAAAAATGCTTGGAATATTTGACACTTATGCCGGGTCATCTGCAACCGGTATAGAAAAGGTCAAAGAGAAAATAGTTCGTCAGTTAAAAAAGGGTCCTTTTATAGCTAAATTATTCTTGGATAATCCTATGCAGACTCTATCCTACCA
>NZ_JBFTNT010000477.1:0-1861 GCF_056397585.1 Pedobacter sp. 05L430
TCCCTAAGCGGGCCAACTTCTACATACTCCTTCCTATCGGGGGTACAGCAAGTAAAAAAAACGATAAATGTTATTAAAATGCTATTAATAATTTGGTTTGTTTTTTTCATCTTTTTAATATAAAATTCATTAACAATATAATCATTTCGGCAGGGCCATAAACGCAAAACCATACGGCCTTAATTTTTACCTTCTAATTAGCTTTTTAATTACTTTTCTTAATAAAAATTTAGATTTCCCCATACTATTCGGGAAAACCATTTTTCTTTCATCGGTACAATAAACAGGCTTACCTGAAAGGTCAGCTATCTGTTTTGCTTGCCAAATTGAGCTTTCAATAAATAAATAGCAATCATATTTCACATATACAGATGCTTTAAAACCGCCATGATTATTAGCCTTTAATCTTGCCGCCTTATCAGGAAGATCTAACATAATCAGATGATTGTATTTTACGTTGTGCTTCGCTAACCAAGCCTCTGTTAACGCTCTGTACTTTTCTAACCTATTGGTAACTAAATAACCTATGGTTTTACTTGGTCTAAAAAATGGTTCTACATTTTCTAAAAAATGTTCATACTTAGGCCCATCATCATTTTCTTCTTCTGTTGGATCTATGCACAATACGCCGTCGATGTCAAAACAACAATTTTCAAGTAGATCATGATGCATCATATTCCATTCAAAAATTCTTGGTCCTGGGCATATTTCAAAGTAAAAGTCAATATTATCTTTGGTCTCTTCTACAGCATATACAGCTGTATATAGCACTTTCTTTTCCGGATAAAGTCCTTTAAGCTTATTTTTAACGTTAATTATGGAGCTGCCAGACCAAATACTATCCTCAACAATAAGTACATTTTTATATTCACTAAAAGGCTTGATATACGATTTTAATCGCTCTCCTGATTGAAGGATTCTTCCATTAACATATCCTTCTACGTCAGTAAAGGGAAGATTTAAATGCAGGGCCAGCAAATTAGCCGCAAGCAATCCACTTCTGGGAACCCCCACAATTAAATCTATCTCCAAAGGTACTTTAGAAAGATTAGTAGTAATTGCATGATTTAAATCTTCAATTGATCTGTAGTTCATTTTTTAGATTATTTAAGCTTTTAATTTATTCTTATTAATTAGGAACTGACCAATCTCAAGAATCCTATTCATTTTATTTCTCGTAAACTTTGTCAGAAACCATAGTCCTATATAAATAATGGCTCCTGCAAGAAAACCAATTATACAAATCAGAAACGAATTGGTCCCCGCTAGGTTTGCTCTTACAAAAAACATACCTGCACCACTAATTAGCGCAAACACCGCAGGCAGGCAAATTTCCTCTAGAAATTGTAAAATTGAAAGATGCGAATCCTTTAAACTATAAAGCAGCAAGGGAATAAACAACGCGTAAGTTACAATTGCATACGATATGGCAATACCTGTGGTGCCCCAATTTATTCCAATACAGAATCCGGCTACAACTAAAGTAGAGTTAATAATACCTAAGTAAAAGTATTTTTTTGCTTTCCCGGTAGTTATCAATAGTAATCCCTGAGTACTCGCAACAGGCTGGATAAATGCAGATATAGCTAGCAATTTAAATATAGAAGATGCTGCGATCCATTTATCTCCTAAAACAATAAAGATAATTTCGTGCGAAAAAACTGCAAAATAAATCACAATAGGCATAGAGAAAAATGCCAATGTAAACAGGTACCTGCAAAAAAAATGATTGTATTTCCACTTATCGTTTTGAAGGTTACTTAAAGCCGGCAGCGCAACAGCATTTAGTGGATCCCGTAATTGAGTAATCGGCAAAAGCAACAACTGATAGGCTTTTGAGTACATTCCCAATGCACTTGGC
>NZ_JBFTNT010000478.1:0-1853 GCF_056397585.1 Pedobacter sp. 05L430
GTATGATCTCATACGGTGGTAGTAGCTATAACATTTCATTACTAATAAATACAGCTGATAAAACTGAGGCATTAAAAAGCTTACACAACCGCTTATTTGAATAATTATCTTCTTCTAAGCCAAAAGATAATACCAGCTATAATGAAAACGAGTGCGATGAAGAGACGATTTCTTCTTTCGTACTCTTTTCCACTGATCTTTTGCTTTTTATAGTCGAGATGATTACCAAAGTAGATCAGACCCAAAACAACAATAACAATTATAAAAAGATATTTAAACATTATGTTTTCTGATAAAGATATATCGCACTTCGCAAGTTTAGAAACACCTTTCTACTTCTACGATCTTACTTTGCTGCAAAAAACGCTTAGTACCTGTGCTGATGCAGCTAAGTTATATAATTTTCATGTGCACTACGCCATGAAAGCAAACTTCAATCAGCGGGTTTTAGAAAAAATAAAGGCTACAGGCTTTGGAGCCGATTGCGTTAGTGGTGGTGAGGTAAGTAAAGCAATAGAAATTGGCTTCTCGAAAGATCAAATAGTTTTTGCTGGCGTGGGTAAATCTGACAAGGAAATTAATGGTGCTTTAGATAATGATATTTTCTGCTTTAATGTAGAATCTATTCAGGAACTTGAAGTTATTAATGAGTTAGCGGGCAAGAAAAACAAAAAAGCAAGGGTAGCCATACGTATTAATCCAAATGTAGATGCACATACTCATCACAACATCACCACTGGATTGGATGAAAATAAGTTTGGTATAAACTCATGGGATTTGCCATTATGTGCTGAAACTTTAAAAAAATCCCCTAATCTGGAGTTTATTGGGATTCACTTTCATATCGGTTCACAGATCACCAATCTTGATGTATATAAAAATCTTTGTGTACGTGTAAATGAATTTGCCGAGTGGTTCGAAGAAAGAGGCTTTACAGTAAAGGTATTAAATGTTGGCGGTGGATTAGGTATTGATTACCATAATCCGGAGCAGCAGATTCCAGACTTTGCCGCTTACTTTAAAATATTTTCAGATTTTCTTAATGTCAGATCAAATCAGGAAGTTCATTTTGAATTAGGTCGTGCATTGGTAGGACAATCTTCATCATTAATAAGCAAGGTGCTATACGTAAAGAATGGGAAGAAAAAAAACTTTATTATTCTTGATGCAGGTATGACTGAGTTAATGAGACCGGCACTTTATCAAGCTTATCATAAAATATCCAATATTTCACGGGTATCAGAACCAAATTCGGTAAAGTATGATGTAGTTGGACCCATTTGTGAAAGCACGGATTGTTTTGGCAAAGAGGTAGAATTGCCGGGAACACTTCGTGGAGATCTTATTGCTTTAAATAGTACTGGAGCTTATGGAGAAGTAATGGCTTCACATTACAATTTAAGAGAAAACATTGTGTCTGTTTACAATACAGATATTTACTAATAGTCGATTGTTTTTAAAGCAGTCGTCATTCTGAACTTTCAGAATGACGACTTATTCGTCAAAGAAGTCAACCAGACCTCCTAAATAGTACTCTTCAATTCCTTCTGTAAAATCTTTATAATCTTCTTCTGGAATATTGGTTTGGACAAACTCCAAAGAAGTACCTTTTTTATCTTCGTGCAGTTTAATGGTTACTATTGAAGGCTCATTATCCTCACCAAAATACCACTGTTGTACTATCCTTTTTCCGTATTCAAATTCAATGTTCTTACCAGTGATATCGCCATCCCAAAAGGAGAACTCAGTATTCGCTTCTTCTGTAAATTCAACCTCAGCACCAGTCCATAATTGTATGCTTTGTGCTTTTGTTAATGCCCAGTAAACCTCTTCAGGCGGGGCTTGTAAGTAAG
>NZ_JBFTNT010000479.1:0-1844 GCF_056397585.1 Pedobacter sp. 05L430
AGCAACAAGGCATCCATATCGCATAAACCATTTATCAGCAAGTAAATTTGTGGATTTTTTTGACAAAGAGATACTAAAGTTTTGGAGAGCCCTTGAGGAGTATTGCTGGACAGATTGCCACTACGTCTAGTAAAACACACAATCCACTCCTCACATTAACTGTCGATTAAGAAAAAGACAGTTTTCGTTGTTATTCAAGAATCGTAATAAAGCCCCCTATTTGTGTTGATATGCGGATTTGGGTTTTTGAACGAAAACTCACTTCCCCTAGTATACTTTAGGAAGAAAATTCCTCAACAGAATATGCAAGTGCATAGCACTTTGTTTATGCTCGAATATTGAATAAAATGAACAAAATCAAAACTTATTCAAAACAAACTGTATTACAATAATTTAAGAACAAAAACCTCTCACTGACTTCCATTTCCCTCCGTTAAATAGTAACCTAAACGAAACTAAAACTGAATATAATGAACAAAAATCATTGAAAGAACTGTAATAAGTTTGCTATACCATACATCAAGGTAATTTTTTGTCCTAAAAATTATTCACTGATAGTATAGATTAAACTAATTTACCGCTCATAACCTTGAAAGCTTGTCGCTCATATGTTCAACTTTTGGGATTACTGTTAACAGTGATGTTGATGGTTTTTGGGGGCGAGGTGAAGGGGCAGACTTCGAACATTTATGCAACTTATGTAGGTCCCCCACCAACCAATACAGGTGGAAGTGCAGGGGCAGGGGGAAACGGTGGCTTCGGGGGGAGTAATGGAGTTATCGGCTCTTTCACCATAACTGGCCACAGCAATATTAACGATGCCGACCTGACCAATTTTGCTACACTAGCTCCCATAAGTGGTCAGGGAGGGGGACTGTTGGGAAGCACCGGGGGAACATCCTCTGCATACATCAATTTAAATTTCTCAGGGGCCATTTTACCAAAAACCGGCACGTCCATAATAATTAAACTAACAGCTGGAACTTTAAGCGGAGTTCAGGTACAGGCTTATAATGGTATTACTGCCCTTGGCAGTGCACAGTCATTTTCATCCCTACCGCTAAAAGGTACAAATGAATATGTATTTATTACTCCAGCAGATTGTAACAGCATAAGAATTACATCCACCACTTCTGCTGGTGCTCTACTAGGTGGGATCTCCACAAATTCAACAAATATTTACTACGCTTATATCCTTGATCCAAATTGCAATCCACCCGTTTATACAGCTATCAGAAAAACTACAATACTTGATCTGGGCTCTGCAATTAGCAACGAAACAAATGCCATTGATGGAAACCTGAATACCTTCTCCTTGTTTTCAAATGGTTTAGGTGTGGGAACAACATTGTACCAGACTGTTTATTTTTCCCAACCCTCACCTACGGGCAGCGTAGCCACATTAACCCTTTCCATTCCTCCGGCTGTCATATCTGCTGGTGTACTGGGCTACATAAATATCAACACCTACAACGGAGCAACGCTGGTCAGTAATACTTCATTCAGTGGATTATTGCTTGGAACCGATCTATTAACATTATTGAATTCAGGTGGAAAAACCACAATTTCCATTGCCCCTCCATCAGCATTTGACCGTGTAGAGCTCTCAGCAAGTTCCCTCTTAAACCTAGCAACAAGTCTAAACCTATATGAGGTACAGATAACCCCTCCAAAACCAACTTTTACAGCCCCCGGTTCAACCCCTGCTGTAATAATTTGTTCAGGAACATCCGTAACGCTTAAACCTGATGCGCCAGATTCAGGAAATGAATTGCGGTGGTATGATTCTTTAACTTCAACAACATTATTAGCCAACACCAATACTTATACGCCTACTCCATCAC
>NZ_JBFTNT010000480.1:0-1791 GCF_056397585.1 Pedobacter sp. 05L430
GTTGTAGCCCATTGGCCTGTTTCTGAGGTACTGAAGTTGATTATAAACCACAATTGTACCGGTGATAAGCAGAACCGCAAAACTGAATTGAACTACAACAAGGGCTTTTCTCAAAGTCACCGAAGATCCATTCTGCCTGATCAATCCCTTTACAGTATCAACGGGTTGAAAAGCGGATAAATAAAAAGCCGGGTAGCTGCCCGACAAAAGTGCTGTAATGAAAACAACAACACAGAGATAGAGCCAGTTTGTAAAGCCTAAGGATTGCAGGGTAAGGTTCACATGTAACAAGTTATTGAACAGTGGCAAGCTGATCTCAACAATTGTAATTGCTAAAATGAAACTAAATGATACCATCAGAATGGCTTCCAGCAAAAACTGATGAATCAATGAGCCCCTTCCAGCTCCCATTGCCTTTTTAATGCCCACTTCTTTTGCACGTTTACCAGCCTTTGCCGTAGCAAGGTTCATGAAATTGATGCAGGCAATGATCAGGATTCCGATGGCCAGACCAATAAAGATGCGTACTTGCCCAATCTTTCCGTCCGCTGGTTTCCCGTTTATAAAGTCTCCGTATAGATTGCTTTTAAGTAATGGATAAATGAAGATTGAGGTAACTTCTTTATTGCTGTGTTGGTTTAAGAAATTGCTAATGTTCTTATTAAAATCATCGACATTAACCCCTGGGTTTAACTTTAGTAATGTGTAAAAAGAATAATTATCCCATTGCATGGCCTTGGGAAAAATACCCACATTTTCATTGGTCGATACCAGACTCTCAAACCTGTAGCTCATGTTTTCCGGCAGGTCTTCTATAATCCCCGTTACAGTAAGATTCGCAAAATTCATGAATTTGAGAGATTTGCCGATGGCAGAGGTATTAGGGAAAAGCCTTTTTGCCGTATTGCTGGTAAGGATAACGGAATTAGGTTTTGAAAAAGCAGTTTCTGCGCTGCCGCTGATGAATTTATAACTCAATATTTTAAGAATATCCGGCTCAGCTATGCGGTTATCTACTTTCACGCTGGTTGTACCGTTGACTAGTAAGGTTTGACTTGGCCAGGTTATAAATGCCGCTGCTTTCACTCCTGCTAATTCTGATCTCATGGCCAAAGGGAGCGCATTTGGAGAAACACCAGTGGTACCAAATACCTTACCCGTTGCATCCAGAAAATTGGTTTTCACTTCATAGATGTTTTCGGCATCTTTATATTGAGTGTTAAACTTCCACTCATTAGCCACATAAAGCAACAATAACAGAGATGCGGCCAAACCAATAGCCAATCCTCCGAGATTAATTAATGTAAAACCCTTATTTTTCCAAAGGTTCCTCCAGGCAATTTTTAAACTAAGCTTATCCATGCACTGCAATATACCAAGCCAATGCCAAATTTAAACAAGCTCATTTAAAGAACAATAAAGCAAATTATAGATTCCAGGATGTACGGTAGTGAACAGCAGGTGTTCAATTCTGAACGAGAGACTATCCTTAGAAATTACTTATTAAACAAAAGCAGCAAGAACGGCAAGTATGTACTTAGCCTTACTCTTAATATACGCAAGGCATTTTTAACATGGCTACGTACACTTTGCTCAGATATGTTTAACCTTTCGGCGATCTCTGCATGAGTCAAATTTTCTTTCCTGCTCAACTCAAACACTTCGCGCATCCTTGTGGGTAAATTCGCAATCTCTTTGTCAATTATCGATGTCAGGATTTTTTCTCTTACCCGATGATCTGTTTGCGATGGATAACTCTCAATAAAAGACTGAAAATGACTAATGTACTGC
>NZ_JBFTNT010000481.1:0-2862 GCF_056397585.1 Pedobacter sp. 05L430
CCTTGTTGGCTCAGTACCGTGAGCAGTATAAAGTTTATAAGAAAACACAGCAACAACTATCCATTTTACAGGAAGCTGCTGCAGAAGCCCGCAGTAGACAAGACTACGAACAGTTCCTTTTCAATGAATTGGAAACCGCGGCCTTAAAGTCCGGCGAGCAGGAACAGCTTGAAACTGAATTACAAATGCTTAGCAACGCTGAAAGCATCAAAAGAAGCCTTTTAAATAGTCAGAATATACTGAGTGAACAGGAAACAGCTGTGCTACCTCTATTAAAAGAGGTTATCAATCAGCTTCAAAGCATTGAGAAATTTAATCCTGATTATGCCACATTAAACGAACGCCTAAGGTCTTCACTTATAGAAATTAAAGACATTGCTCAGGAAACTGTAGCATTTGAAGAAGGAATTATTTTTAACCCTTCCAGAATTGAGGAAATTAACGCACGGTTAGACATCATTTATAATCTCCAGCAAAAACACAGGGTAAATACTATTGAAGAATTGCAGGCTATTGAAGCGCAATTATCCCAAAATCTAAGTGAGCTATTAAGCGGAGATGAAGAGATTGAACGACTTACAAAAGAAATAGCCTTGATGAAGGAAGATCTGGAACGCAAAGCGACCGAACTATCGGCAAACAGAAGCAAATCTATAACCAATACAGAAGATCAGGTAGCTAAGGTGCTTAGTCAGGTTGGCATGCCCAATGCTAAAATTAAAATTGAACAGAATGTACTTCCTGAATTGAATAAGGACGGAAAAGACAATATCACCTTACTATTCTCTGCCAATAGCGGGCAGGCGCCTGCTCCTGTGGGTAAAGTTGCCTCCGGAGGAGAGCTGTCCAGACTGATGCTGGCTATTAAGTCCATCATGGCCAAGCACACCTCACTACCTACCTTAATATTTGACGAAATCGATACAGGTATTTCAGGAGAGACAGCCGTTCGGGTAGGTAATGTAATTGGAGATCTGGAACAGAATATGCAGGTAATATGCATTACTCACCTACCTCAAATTGCAGCAAAAGGTGATGCTCATTATTTTGTTTATAAAAATGAAGAGACTGAGCGTACCACAACAGGGATTAGAAAATTAAAGCCTGAAGATAGAATAAGGGCAATTGCTGAAATGCTTAGTGGTAAAGACCCTGGTGCATCGGCCCTAAAAAATGCTCAGGAGCTGCTTGGTTTTAACTAATCTTTAACAATAACCGCCACACATATCTTTTAGATTTTTATTACTTTCGATAAATCATAAGAAGAACCAAAATAAAAAGATATGTATAACTTACTAAAAGGTAAACGTGGTGTCATTACAGGAGCATTAGATCAAAATTCAATAGCATGGAAAGTTGCGGAAAAAGCACATGAAGAAGGTGCTGAATTTGTTTTAACCAATGCTCCTATTGCCATGAGAATGGGTGAGATTAATGCTTTGGCAGAAAAAACAGGTTCTCAGATCGTTCCTGCTGATGCGACCAATGTAGATGAACTTACAAATCTGTTTACCCAATCACAAGAAATATTAGGTGGTAAAATAGACTTTGTGCTCCATTCAATTGGCATGAGTGTAAACATTCGTAAAAAAATTCCTTACACAGAGCTAAACTACGATTATTATCAAAAAGGCATAGATGTTTCTGCACTTTCATTTCACAAAATGCTTGCTGTAGCCAAAAAACTTGATGCAATAAATGAAGGTGGCAGTGTTGTAGCTTTAACCTATATGGCAGCTCAGCGAACCTATCCGTTCTATACAGATATGGCAGACATTAAAGCAGATCAGAAAGAAACTTTACCTGGTGCAGGTGTTTACATTAGTGGCTATAAAATAGCTACGGCAGCCGATAACAATGGCCGCTTTAAAATAAACAACCTGCAACCAGGGAATTACGATATCCTTGTTCAAATGGTAGGGTACCTGCCCTATTCCAAAAATGTTGTCATTTCCGATAAATCAGTAGAGGTAGAACTAACCCTTAAAGAGAATACAGTTCAGTTAAATGAAGTAGTAATTCGTGCAGATCCTAACAGGGCCAAATATATTGAGCAGTTTAAAGAGTTCTTTATTGGTAAATCGCCAAATGCTGCCCAGTGTAAAATACTAAATCCTCAGGTCCTTAATATAGATTATGATGTCAGCAAAAGCTTACTTACGGTAAAAACAGATGAGTTTTTAATAGTTGAAAATAAAGCTTTAGGATATCGCTTAAAATATATGCTTGATAATTTTGAGTACAACTCCAGAACACGCATAATTTATTACTCGGGGCATCCATTTTTTGAGGAACTAAGGGCTTCATCAGCAAGAAGAAAAAAATATACCATAAATCGCGAAATTGCATATTATGGCTCTTCCCAACACTTTTTTAAATCCCTCTATCAAAACAAAACTAAAGAAGAAGGCTTCATCATTAACAAAATGATTAAAGTTCCTAATCCTAACCGTTACCCAGATAAGGTAATAAATGAGAAATTAGCCAAACTGAGAACCATTCCACCAAAGACTGGTATCTTTAAAACCGCGGCTAAAATAGACACGGCACAAGTTAATTTTTGGCAAAAGCAGCAAGATATGCCTAAATATCTTGATAAACTTGACCGTACAGAAGTGCTTCCAGACACGCTGGTTCATTATTACAATCAGAATTTAAAGCTACTTGACTATACTGACGCGCTTTGTGTGATATACACAAAGGAAAAAGAATCCTTAGCTTATTCAAAAACCGGATTTTGGATTTTCCGACCATTGGATTTGCCAAGCTATGAAATCTCTGTAGCCAATTTAATGAACGGACCAGTTCGATTCTATGAGAACGGGGGTATTCAAGATTCGAGATCCTTTTTATACGAAGGCT
>NZ_JBFTNT010000482.1:0-1782 GCF_056397585.1 Pedobacter sp. 05L430
GCCGAAGAGTTAACCCAAAATCTCTTTGTGGAACTATGGAGACGAAGAGAAACAGTAACAATAAATTCATTAGGGGCTTATCTTTTCGGGAGTTTAAAATATTGTATAATCAATCACTACAAATCATTATTAGTTCAGGAAAACTATCACAATTACGTAAAGGCTTCTGCGAATTACGGAGTAGTAAACAATACCGACTATCTATTGATGCTTAATGAACTATCTGATGCACTGGCCAGAGGGATTGCTCTGCTTCCAAAAAAAACTGCCGAAGTGTTCAGAATGAGCCGAATTGAACACCGCTCGGTTAAGGATATATCTGAGCAGCTTCATATATCCGAAAAAGCAGTTGAATATCACATTACCCAATCGCTTAAATCAATTCGGTTTTACCTTAAAGAGTACCTGTTTCTATTGGTTGCTTTTATTATGTTTCTATAAGTTTCATTTTTTTTTAAAATTATTTTAGGGATAAGGGCTACTTAGCTTACATATAGTTTAAAAGCTATAAAAATGAGCAGAGAAGCATTTCATCTATTACTGGAAAGATACCTGCAGAACAGGTGTACAGATGAAGAAAAGGAAATTATCGAAAAATGGTATGGAATGCTTGATAAGCATGATATGGAAGATATTGCCCCAACCCAAATAAATGCATTGGAGCAGAAACTGTGGGACAGAATACATGAAAGTGCCATCACAGAAGATGAAACTCCTGTTCGTAAACTTAAACCTCAGCGCCAAACATCCAGAACTTTAATAACTGCTGTTGCTGCCGTAATTGCAGGCTTTGTAATTATTACCGCCTATGTATTCTTTAGAGTTGACAGTAAAAAACCTGAATTCATGGTTGCCTCAATTGCAAACAATATTAATTCTGTTTCAAATAATACTGCTATGCCCATGGTAGTAAATTTGGAAGACGGAAGTTCTGTTACCCTGCAACCAAAATCTTTATTGAAGTACCCTAAACATTTTTCCAAAACTGTTCGTGAAGTCACACTTGAGGGAGAAGGCTTTTTTGAGATCAGTAAAAACCCATCCAAACCATTCCTTGTATACAACAGCAATGTAATTACAAGAGTTGTAGGAACCAGCTTTATTGTAAAAACAAATAGTACAGCAAGCGAAACTGAAGTAACAGTTAAAACAGGAAAAGTAATTGTTTCTCCAAACTCCGGGACCCTTTCCTTTAAAATTGGTGACCTCTTAAAATCAGGTAAAGGGGTGATACTTACCCCAAATCAGAAAACTGTTTATAGTGCCTCCGAAAATACATTTGCAACCACACTTGTTGATAAACCTTTACCGATAGCAAAAAATAATAAGCAACCTATAAAAGAGAGCTATTCTTTCAATGACAGCCGTGTTGCCGATGTCCTAAATCAGCTTCAAAAATCATATGGGATTGAATTTGTTGTGGAAGACAAAGAATTGTACAACTATACATTTACGGGCGACCTCTCTGAACAAGATTTATACAGTCAGTTAGATTTTCTATGTGAATCAATTCAGGCAACCTATCAGGTAAAAGAGACTAAAATAATTATCAAAGAAAAAAATTAAAACCTAAAAATCAACCAGAACTAAAAACCTAACCAGCTTATGAAGAAAAGAGAATTTTACTAACCAAATGATAAAAAAAAACTGACAATGTTGCGGGACATTGCCAGTTAAAAATTCTGTACGAAAAGTTTCATATTAACGAACAAAACTCCTAAAGTTATGAAAAAAAAGCGATTTGTTGCTTTAATAAAAACAGCAATGAGGATATCTATAGCC
>NZ_JBFTNT010000483.1:0-3037 GCF_056397585.1 Pedobacter sp. 05L430
CTTACTGTTCCACTCATATTAACATTTGTTAAATAAGTGTAAGAACAGTCTAACAACTTAAGCTTTCTCAGGCCGGACACATAAAGAGAAACTAAGGGATTATCTCTCAAAGACAACTCCTCAAGTTCTTTAAACTGACTAAAGTCTAGTTTCGATAACTGATTCTCGCTCAGTCTGATTAATTTCACAGCAGCACATCCAGACACTTTAAACTCATTTAATGTATTTTTCTGAAAATCGATGTGCACCAGCTTTGGAAGGTTAGGAATATCGACTTTATACAGTGCATTGTCGTGCATTTTTATCTCTTCAAGCTTCAGCAGTCCGGTTAAGTCTAGTGTACTGATTTTGTTCTGATGAACATATAAAGTCCTTAGGTTGGTTAATCCTCTCAGGTTCATGTTCTGGATCTGATTGTTATAACCAAAGATCTCTTCCAGATTTTTCATACCTTCAAGATCCAACACTTTTACCTGATTATTCCAAAAGCTAAGCTCTTTTAAATTTGCGAAACTTTTAATACCTATCAATGAACTTATACCAGCCTGATCTACATTTAGCTTTGTTACTTTTTGTGCTTCAGACAGCTGAATTTCTCCATCTCCATTAAGATCTACCCCAAGAATAACAAGTTGCTTTTTAAAATTCGGATCGGGTATTTTTATAGTTTGAGCAATAGCACTGAATGATACCACGCCCCACAAAAGCATTATGCATAAAAATAAATGTTCTTTTTTCATCGGTTTTCCTCCTGATTTAATTATGAACAACCACATTCATTACTGCACCTGCATCCTTTACGTCCACAAACCCACTGATTTCGTTTTCAATAAAGACATCATACTGGTAGTCCTCATAAATTGGTGATGAGCCTAAAACATATCCATAAACATTATATGAGGTACTGGTACCGGTTTGAACAGCAACTGTTTTTTGTCTCGCAAAGGCAATCCAGCTGATAATGTAATATTTTCCCGGTTTCAGGTCAGTAAACCGAAAGGTCCCCTTGTCATCGACAAACCTACCCTCCACCCGGTAAGTAAATGCAACACTACTCATGGTAGCCTGCTTTTTGCGGCTATTAAATTTTTTCTTCAGCTCCAGAAACTCCATAAAATATGGCGTTACCGGAAACAACAGGATCTGGCTTCCTTTAACACCAAAATTATCCTTGCCTTTTTTTTTCAATGTAGCAGTTCCCTGTATGGTAGCTGTTCCCTTTTCCATCAACCTTGCAGTTTCAGCTTCATTAAAAGGAGTAGTAGGAAGAACCCATTCCGGCGCCTTCTGTGCGTAAGCCATATGGCTGAACAACAAGAGCAGTAATTTTACCGATAGTACTTTTAGTATTCTTTTATTCATAACTTGGTTCTTGAAAACCATCGAATGTATCCAGGCAGTCGAAATTACGGTCAGAAAATGTTTACTGCAATAGCTGTAAAAAGTCATTTGCAACTAGCTGTTTTCAGCTAGTTGCAAGATAAGAATTCTACTACGAGAACATTACTTTAGAATGTTATGTCATCCGCTACATTTCCACCAGCACCGCTGTTTACTGCGTTGCTAAACTTCGGATGTTGCCCTGCTTGAGCAAAATACTGGCCAAACAGCGTCATGATCTCATAAGTCTGATCCTGCTTCATTCTTTCTGGCCAGAGCAGGTTGGCTTCCTGCCATACCGGTAATTCTATCCCGAGCGCTTTTGCGATTRCTTCTTCGCTCAAACCGCTTCCCAGTTTGGCGCATGCGGCACTGTAATCTTCGAGGCTAATCCCATGAATGGGTTCTAATAATGGATTGTTCGACATAATAATATTTATAAATGATTAATGCTATTATCTTTTAGCAGGCGGAGATAGAACTTTTCATTTTCTTCTTCCATATCTGGGGTAATTTGGTTCCATTGGTCAAACATTGCACGAAGATATTGCTGGTATAATGCAGGATCTTTAGGCTGCCGTTCCTCATAGATTTTTAACAAATGTGCAGTACGCTGTTCGGCAAGGCTGCGTGCATTATGCAAAACCATCTGTGCACCGCTGGACGGCATAAAGGTATTCTGTGTCTGGCAATACAAGCAAGTCACATACGTTGCGATGAAGAACATTTTGGAGATCGCTATTTTTCCTCCGCATTGCTTACAGGTGAACTGGTCTTTTATTAACGCAAATGAAGCTAGTTGCTCCTGGTAAAATGCCTCCAGATCCTGTTGACCGGCAGCTTCGCGTAACAATGAAGTATAATCGTGACATCGCTTTTCAAAAGCATAATGGCGGTTGAAACAGGCCTCTCTGAAATCGTTCGATGTAAACACCCCTGATGAATATATCAGACCAAGAATCTTATCCTCTTTTACTTCATTTGCTTGGTCCTGCATCCGGCGTAACTGGCCCAGCAACCCTGCCAGCATGCGGCCGTGTGCTCTTTTATACGGGTCCTGATCCTCTTTGAAAATCGCTTTCAGCTCCGGAATGGCAGCGTTACACATCTCTCCCATCCTTACTTCCAGCTTTTCCAGAAAAACAAACCATCGTTCTTGTGTTTGCCTTAACAGTTCTTCCATTATGAATTATTGTCTTTCTTTATATGAATACCGTCTGTCAATTTACTATCCATGAAGCGGAACCCACAATATGCACAATTCGTCAAACCATCGCGGTAGGCCCTGCCGGCACTGCAATTAGGGCAATCACGTATTTCCATCCGCGCTGCTTTGTCCGGTATCTCTCCTCCATAATTCGTTTGGGAAAGGGCTTGTTGCTTCAGCTTTTCCACGTAGGTCAGCGTCTTTTTCTTTTCTTCCTCTGCCATATCTACAGGAGTTTTAGCAGCTCTTCTTTCTTAGTAGCATATTCTGCTTCATCAATCAGTTTTTCATCAAAAAGCAGCTTCAGCTTCTTCAAGCGGGTAGTGATATCATCCGTAGGCTGGGGCTGGCTAGCAGGCTGCTGCTGGTGATTCAAAATCATTGAAAGTGCAGCTGCCTGTTTAGCTGCGTCGTTCAAAGCAGTATGGTCTTTTCCGATAGCATTAGCCG
>NZ_JBFTNT010000484.1:0-1776 GCF_056397585.1 Pedobacter sp. 05L430
GCAAAAAGGAACATCGAGAGCAGACATAATTTAAATAGCTTTTTCATAGGAATAATATTTAATTCAATTTACGGCAATTCTTCAGTAAATAAAAAAAGCCATCTGATAATTATCAGATGGCTTTTTTTATTTCTAATTAACCTTTTAAGCTTTAACCAAAAAATGTGCTGGCATTTCTGCAGCATTTAACATAAAATTATGAAGCTCATAGTTTTTAATGAAAGGGGTTAACTGTTCTGAACCGGGGCCAAACATTGTTAGCTCCACGTAATCTCCTGTATGGTTCATTCCTGCCCATTGCACATCGGTATACTTGCCCATAATCTTTCCATACTCATAAAATGGAAGATTCGACTCATTATATAACTGGCCCGGAACGATATCTTTAAAATGAGCTACTAAAGATTTTACGTCTTCCAGTTTCATCTCCAATCCCTGACTCTCCCTAATTATCTCTGTAATCTTTTGTTCACCAAATGATTGGTTTAATTGAGTAAGCAGCCAAGTATTACTATGTTTAAAATGTTGCAGACTGTCAAATTTCTTGTCGGCTTCATCAGCATAAAAAAGCCCAGGATTAGAATTACCATGATCTGTTGTTATGATTACCAAAGTTTCTCCATCCTTTTCAGCAAACTCTATTACTTTCCCAACTGCTTCATCAAAAGCCAATTGATCAAATATTAAACCTGCCACATCATTTGAATGTGCAGCCCAGTCTACCTTTCCAGCTTCAACCTGTAATGCAAAACCATTCTTATGGTCCTTCATTAGTTCTATGGCTTTCATCGTCATCTCAGCTATTGAAGGCACAGTCTTTATCAATTCAGGGTCATTTTTTCGATCTACTTCATAAGGTAAACCATCTTCAGCAAACAATCCCAAAACCGGCTTTAATTTATCAAGAGCAAGCATTTCAGCACGGTTTTCTGCAACTTTAAAACCTTGGGTAAGGTATTTAGGTATAATGCTGCCATCTTTTCTTTCTGAATCAAAGTATTTGCTTCCACCACCCATCATCACATCAAATTTTAGTTCTAGATACATTTCTGCAATTAAAGCTTGTCCATCTCGGTTATCTATATTTACACAGAAGCCAGCCGGTGTGGCGTGGGTAATTGGAACTGTAGTTACACAGCCAACTTTCTTTCCACTCTCTTTAAATTTTTGAAGTATTGGCTGAGGTTTCTCTCCTCTCATCCCAACATTTAATGAGCCATTCCTTACCCTCATTCCACCACCCCAGGATGAACTGGCAGCTGCTGAATCGGTAACCATTGAACTTGCTGAAGCCGTATCCATTAAAGCTCTTACAGCTTTGTTATTTCTATATAAGTCAAGCCATTTACTTCCTATGCCAAACGTACGGTTAGCATATAGATCGGCCATATTTAATGTTCCTGTACTCATGCCATCACTTACCATCATAATGATATTTTTCGCCTTTTTTACTCCTCCGATCGGTTTGGCAATAACATCATGCAAACCAACAAAAGGCATACTTATACCAGCAAGTATTCCGCCTTTTAATAGTGATCTTCTATTCATATACTTAAAAATATTTTCAATCAGCAAAGATCTATATGTACCATTAGAAATCCGGTCAGATAGAATTATGAAATTGTTAAGCTATTAAGAAGGTTTTTCTTTCAGAAATGTATATAAACACAAAAACCCTGCAGCGTTTAGCTACAGGGTTTTGCTTAAGATTTGGCACCGACCTACTCTCCCACGTGTTACCGCAGTACCATCGGCTCTGGTGGGCTTAACTTCTCT
>NZ_JBFTNT010000485.1:0-1759 GCF_056397585.1 Pedobacter sp. 05L430
GGATTACTTTTGCATCATATGCCTTAGTACTTGCTGTTATTTTTCCTTTTATTTTCAAGTATAAACATAACCGTGCAGAGGAATCAGCTATAAAAGCAATGAGCCACTAAGTCAATTGTTTTAGGATTTTTTAGTAACCGTTTTTAATAGATTTATGTCGACTGGTAAATATAGAAAAGAACATAATTGCCTGAATTGCGGGCAGAATGTAGAAAAACATTATTGCAGTAATTGTGGACAGGCTAACCTGGAGCTTAAAGAAAATTTCTGGCAGTTCATAAGTCACAGTATAGCTCATTATTTCCACTTCGACAATAAGTTTTTTCAAACTTTATCACCCTTACTTACAAAACCGGGAGAAGTTACACTGGATTATTTAGCTGGTAAAAGGGCCAGATATATCAATCCGGTTAGTATGTATATCTTTGTTTCTATTGTTTATTTCATTGTAGTTCCAAATAAATTGGAACACAAAGCCGAAGCAGTAGAGTTTCATTCTTCTGCAAGTAAGGATTCAGCAAAATCAAAAACAGAAGCACTAAAAAAAACCCTGGAGGATGGAGATTTTGAGGATGATTCTTTTATTGGAAAATCGGCAACATATGTGCAAAGAAAGCTCGACTTAGCCGAATTTAAATCACTTAGTTTCTCAGATCAGGAAAAGAAAATTACTGAACTTAAACATATAGTAGATAGTTTAAAGACCAATGAATACGACGATGTGTTAGAGTCTTATGAGAAATCACACATTATTAAACAAGACAGTACTTATAGTTCATACTTGCTAAGACAGCAAAAGCTAAATGAAGCAGATCGTGATTCATGGATCGATAGAATTTTTAAGAAACGTGAAATTGCTATAAACCAAAAATCGGCATCAGGTAATTGGTCCGTAAAAGAAGAACTTGAACATTACAGGCCAAAACAATACTTCCTATTGATGCCTTTACTAGCTTTATTTATTATGTGGAATTTCAGAAGAAACCACATCTATTATCTAGATCACCTTATATTTACTATACACGGAACAACTGCTTTTTTTATTACCCAAATAGTTACAGTTCCTTTGAGGAGGGATTTATTCGGTACGGGATCCTCAATAAGTGATCTCATCAAGTGGGCAGTAATTATTGGGATTATCTGGTATCTCTATAAAGCTTTAACTGTATTCTACCAGCGTTCCAGAAAGGTGACCATTAAGAAAATGATAACACTCTGCTTCTTGTATATGATGGCAGCTTTCATTTCTGAATGGGTAATTGAGCGATTCATATATTACTTTGTATAAATAAAAAAGCCTTAGCTGAACAGCTAAGGCTTTTTTATTTAAGATATATGTTTAATCTATTTTCTTTTTTCTATAGCAACAAATTCTCTATTTGTATGACCTACATATATTTGACGTGGACGGCCAATAGGCTCTTTATTTTCGTGCATTTCTTTCCACTGAGCAATCCATCCTGGTAAACGGCCCAAAGCAAAAAGAACTGTAAACATATCCGTTGGGAAACCAAGTGCTCTGTAAATTATACCTGAATAGAAATCAACATTAGGATAAAGCTTACGCTCAACGAAGTACGGATCACTTAATGCTGCTTCTTCTAGTTTCTTAGCAATTTCTAAAACAGGATCATCAATACCTAATTTCTCTAAAATATCGTCACATGCCTTTTTAATGATTTTAGCTCTTGGATCAAAGTTTTTGTAAACCCTATGTCCAAAACCCATCATACGGAAAGGATCATTCTTATCTTTTGCT
>NZ_JBFTNT010000486.1:0-1755 GCF_056397585.1 Pedobacter sp. 05L430
TTTTTACCCGGTGTAATTCAATCTAAGTACGGTAATTTACAATTAATAGTTGGCGACAATGCTTCTACTGATAATTCAGTTGAGTTTGTTCGTACCAACTACCCTAATATCAGGATCATACAAAACGACGCCAATTACGGATTTGCAGAAGGATACCGTAAAATACTAGAGCAGGTAGATGCCGAATATTACGTGCTTTTAAATTCAGATGTAGAAGTTCCAGAAAACTGGATACAGCCAGTTATAGATATGATGCAAACGGACAGTAGTATTGCCGTTGCCCAGCCTAAAATAAAATGGCAAAAAAACAGAAAAGAGTTTGAATATGCCGGTGCAGCCGGAGGTTACCTTGATCTTCACGGATTTCCATTCTGCAGAGGCAGACTCTTTGAGACAGTTGAATCAGACTTTGGTCAGTACAACGATTCAAGTGAGATATTCTGGGCCAGTGGAGCTGCCCTCTTTATAAAAAGCAAGCAATGGAAAGAAGTTGGCGGTCTGGACCCTGATTTCTTTGCCCACATGGAAGAAATTGACCTCTGCTGGCGCTTAAAAAACCTCGGTTACAAGGTGGTTTACTGTGCCGATGCAGAAGTATACCATGTTGGTGGTGGAACTTTAAGCGCAAATAATCCTTATAAAACCTATTTAAACTTCAGAAATAACCTGATTATACTTCAAAAGAACCTGCCAATAGGCGATGCGTATTCAAGGATATTTATTAGAATGTGTATAGATTTTGTAGCCTGGATCCATTTTTTGCTACAAGGAAAAACAGATTTTGCTTTTGCCATTAACAAAGCCCATTTTCATTTCCTTAAAAGCCTATCAGCCAACGCAAAGAAAAGAACAGCTAAACAGATCAGCTTTCAAAAACACGTTGGTCAGTATCCATCAAGTATTGTGTATGCCTATTTTATACAGAAAATCAGGTTTTTTAGTCAGCTAAAAATTTAAACGATAATCACAGATTACTTAAAACTGCCGTCATCCCGAGGAATCGAGGGATCTCTTGGCCATGCTAATTTGCTCGCAACTACTTACTGATCAAGAGATTTCTCCTATCGTCGAAATGACGGTGTGTGTAACAGCCATGGCGGAATGTTGTGCAATAACATCAACATCAACCCTTTTTCTACACCAATATCAATCCTTTTTCTCAGGAACAAACGATATTGCCCCTTCCCTGCTTGCTACACTCACAATTGCTTTGTAAATATAATCACAAACCAGTTTTTCACCGGCTATATTGATATGAGCAATATCATCCTCCGGCGTATGGTACTGAGGATGCCCTCCAGTATGAAAACCTAATACTGAAATGTTCTTTTTATAAAATGATACGTGATCCGAGCCACCAACATCATAAGCAATTACAATCGGGTTAATTCCCACCTGTGGGCCCAGACTTTTCATTAAATCCATACCACCATCAAAAGAAGCTGCACCACCCATATATAATTGCTTTTCAGCATTCATTCTGCCCACCATATCCATATTCAGCATCAGCTTAATCGCGGATAAAGGAATCAATGGATGCTCAACAAAATATTTGGATCCCAATAAACCTTGCTCCTCGGCACCAAAAGCAATTATAAGCACACTGCGTTTTAAATCTTTTCTGTTGGCCGACAATTTCTCTGCAATTTCCAGTAATGCAGCCGTACCACTCGCATTATCGTCGGCACCAAGGTGTATACCAACAGTATCCGGCTTTTTAGACGAAGGTCCACCCATTCCCAAATGATCATAATG
>NZ_JBFTNT010000487.1:0-1752 GCF_056397585.1 Pedobacter sp. 05L430
ACTTAACACAAATTCAGCCTTTTTGAAATATATGCCTTTTTTAATGAAGCGGCTGTTTTTATTTATCAAGCCCAAGTTGTTTCCGCATATCAAGGTTTAAACTGTATTGCTCTTCAACCGAAACTGCTTTTCGTGTATTTTTATTTATGTCTTTACCCTCCTTTGTCCAAAGAAATGGATAAAAACTAAAAACTTTGTCACCGTCTAACTTTGAAACTTCGTCTCTCCATTTTGTCCACCGGTTGCCTTTATAAAATTTGTCTAAGTCGTTGTTAAAACAAAATTGTAGAAATTCTGTATATGTAATGTCAAGCGATTCATACTCTAAATTGTCAGGCGAAAAATAATAGATTTTTCCAAAGTCCTTGCCAAGCCCACCGCCGTTCAAAAGGTAAAGTCCGCCAACAGCGTCGTCAGCGATAAGCAAAAATGATGGTATTTCTCCAAATTCTTTAAATGATTTTCCTTTGTTCCAATCTGGAAGTGTCCGACCAAGTTTTGCATTGCCCGAACCAAGAATTCTAATCCAACCATCATCAATTAAAAGCCCACCTGTCATATAAACAACTGCACCCATTGGCGAACGTGTTGTCACTTGGATTTTATACAAAGCGTCTTTTGCTTTTACTGTATCAACCGCCAAAATTTCAACTTTGTTTTTGGCAGATTTAATCCAATCTTTTACAAGTGTCCAACCTGAGTCGGTCTTATTTATTAGTTCGTCAACTGGTCGCATTTTGTTTTGTGCTGTCGTTGTCAAAGTTATTAGGGTCAGTATTGTTGCAATAAAATGTCGTGTCATAATAGGGGTCTGTAAAATAGCCGCTTACTCTTAAATATACGCAAGTCTTCTAGATGGTAAAATAATTAAAATATACGCTAAGCATTATTAATTTGCAATTTCTTATACGTTTTTTGGCTACTCTTTTCACAAAGTGTAAAGCTCAAATGCAGGACATATTTAACTAAACAGAACACAGACAGGCAATACAATTAGGACTATTAAAGGAGAGGTAAACAGATAATAATCATATATTTGCAATAAGCAATAGAACTAACACAACGACAAGCAATAGAAATAACGCAACAACAAACAATAGAAACAACACAACAATAAACAATAGAAATAACACAACTATAAAATATGAATAGATATTATTGAATCTATTAAGAAACGACGTAACAAAAAAGAACTCTAAGGAGGAAGTGTTAATTCAGCAGGAGTTAACAGACTGATAAGAAACACCAGCAGAACAAAATCAAAAGGCTATGGCAACACCAAAGGAAAAATTTGCAGAAGCATTAGTAACGCTAAAAGAACTTCAGGAAAAAGGATCTGCAGGAATCCATACAGATGAAATCCCAAGCCGTTCCCAACGGGAGATCCTTTTGAAGAATGGCTTTATAAAAGAAGTCTCTAAAGGCTGGTATATCTCATCTAACCCTTCTGAAGTCCCAGGAGATACAACATCCTGGTACAGCTGTTATTGGGATTTCTGCACCAAATTTATTCGGCACAAGTATGAAGGAAACTGGTGCCTTTCGGCAGACCAATCGCTCGTGCTACATGCGGGTAATTGGACAGTACCCACACAACTTCATCTGCGCTCACCAAAAGCAAATAACAGCCCCATTTCCTTCCCCCATAACACCTCTCTGTTCAATTATAGGGCTGAAATTCCTGCGAAGGAATTGATGACTACCATCAATAACCTCCAGGTGTACAACCTGCAGGCAGCACTGATATATAGC
>NZ_JBFTNT010000488.1:0-1751 GCF_056397585.1 Pedobacter sp. 05L430
TAGGCATAAAAACCTTGACGACTTGATAATTCGCCGCTGCCGTGGTTAGGCATTATTCCTACAAAATTCTGTATAGCTGAGGAATTAAGCGTAACACTTAATAACAATTGTTTTTTAGGTTCTAGACCACTGGTCAAATCTAAAGGACGAAGCGAATTAACTAAACTTAGCTTGCAGTTCTTCAAACTTTTTGGCGATCTTATCACTAAGCTCAGTTTGCTTGTAACCCACAGCCATTCTGTGCAGGTTGCTTAAAACATACATGCCTACCTGAATATCTCTTCCGTAAGCGTTAAACCGTTTCGGTTCTAAAGAAGCAATATAAGTCAGCTCTTTATTTAAAAATTCAAATGTTTCATTTGTCAATTCATTAGCGGCCTTAGTTTCATTTAAGGCATACATATTTTGGATGGTCTGATACCTGTTTATGGTATCGTCAACTGAATAATTTTTAAGAGGAATCTCTTTAACGCTTTTAACTAAAATGTTGCGTGCCTTATCTGTTTTTCCTTCCATGAAAAGGTTTGTAGTAAGCGAGTTCGAAACACTCCATGAACTTTGGGCAACTCTTCTGCTTTCCGGATCAATGTATTTTGCAGTTTTAAAGCTTTTAAAATCAAATTTATTCATTAGGTTATCGTACATCGGATCGCTATTGGTTTTCTCCATTTTATCGCGTGTATCCTTAGGATCAGTTTTGAAAGGCAATAAACGCAGCGCATATCCTTCAAGATATAGGTATTTGCCTAAACCTGCATAAGTATCTTCAGATACATTTGATTCAAAATATATTGGCCTTTCCCAATTGTTGTTTGCAATGATATCCAGTAAAGCCAGATCATATTTGTACATGATATCTTTATTGTATTTCCACTCCATCAAAGGTGTAACCTTGTCTTTGTCTTTAGCTGAAATGGTATGCGTTTTTACCAATTGATCTGAGTCTACCGTTAATTTGAAGTTTTGGCTAGGCAAGAAATTCACGTAACTTCCATCCGATAGTGGAAGTTTATCCTCCTTATTATCTGAAGTCAATACTGCTAAAAGATCTTTTAGCTCCACACTGTCTTTTAAATCGTAATCATAATAACGAATATAATCTCTAACACCATTTACATACTTCTCTGTTGGCATAGTAATAGGCAGAGCTGCGGATTTATTCAGCTTCAATTTCATTTGATTGATATATGCATCATCAGAAAGATATTGAATATTTACAACCCGTATGTCGGTACGAATACMCTCAACCTCTTGTGCATACCACAAAGGGAACGTATCGTTATCCGCGGTCACAAACAATATGGCGTTCGGAGCACAAGAGTTAAGATAGTTTTTTGCCCACTCTAAGGCAGTTGCTTTGCCAGAACGGTTATGGTCGCCCCAACCCTGAACACCCATAATTACAGGTGCGGCCAATAAGCCAACCAACGAAGCCACCATAAGGCTCAATTTAGGCGCATTAAAGCGCGATAACCACTCCCTGATAGCAAATACCCCGAAGCCAATAAAGATAGCGAAGGCATAAAAGGAACCTACATAAGCATAATCCCTTTCTCTTACTTGTCTGGGATCTTGATTTAAATAAACAATAATAGCCAGACCAGTAAATAAGAAAAGTGTTGTAATTACCAGGGTGTCATTTCTGTTTCTACGGTATAAAAAGAATAAACCCGCAATACCTAATATTAAGGGTAAACCGTAAAATTTGTTAAATCCTTCATTGTCAACAATACTTGGTGGCAGGTTGGTTT
>NZ_JBFTNT010000489.1:0-1748 GCF_056397585.1 Pedobacter sp. 05L430
GTAAGGAACTTACCAGACTTAGGGTAAATGGCAAGGATTTTTTTACCAGTAATGTTGCTGAGTTCATTAAAAAATTGCCATCGAGCATATTTTCTCACGTTCAGGTAATTGATGACTATGGCGATGAAGCTAATTTTACCGGAATAAAAGTGGGACAGCCTAGAAAGATATTAAATCTGGTTACCAAACCAGGGAGAGATAAGGGGACATTTGCAAACGTTAGTACCAGCGCTGCAACAAGTAATAGTTACGGTTTAAACGGGAATGCTAATGTCTGGAAGGGGCGTAAGCAGATGAGTGGTGGTGGTTCTTTTAATAATACAAGTAATGATGCCCAGGTCAATAACAGTGCTAATGGCGCAGCGAGTTTTTCTGATAAAATCGGCAAAAAACTTTACTTAAGATCTGGTTATAACATGGGTAATGGCACTTATGGTGGTACAAATTTTAACAATATTCAAAGCGCTAATAGTTTGGGAACTATAAATAGTGTTAATGAGGATAAGTTTAATGCGGGGAATGGTAATCATAATTTAAATTTAGGGCTTAACAGCGAGGAAACAGGTAAGTTTTTTGCTGGTAATTTAGATGCAGGGTTGTCAAACAATAATTCAGAGAATACTTCATCATCTTTGCAGACTGGAGTAATCCGTCAGGATTTATTTACCAGCAGCACTTCGAAACAGAATAGCCCAAATGTAAATATAAATGTGAGTCTGGGTTTGGGGGGTAAAGATAAAAAGGGGAGAGCATCACTTAATTTTTCTGGCCGGGCAGGTGGTAGTAAAGGGAATCAGGATATTCTTACTGATATCGATTATTATGATAAGGATACAAATGAAAAGGTTAAGGACTCTTTATTAAACCGGTTGGTTAAAACCAGAAATGGAGACAGGGCAATAAATGCGGGTTTTAACTATTCCAGGACATTGGGTAATCCGAAGGATACCATACAGAAAAGTATAGAGTTTTCTTATTCATTTAGTGTGAGTTCTAACAATAATGAATTAGAAACACGGGTTAAAGATATAAATGGTAAAATAAGCTTTATTGATTCTTTAAGTAATGCTTATACCTCAATGTTTATCAATCAGAACATTAGGGGAGGTTATAGGTATAATTCATCTAAGATTAACTATGGAATTGGTTTTACATTGCAACCAAGCATTTTGACGGGTAGTTATGAGGGCAGAACCGATAAGATTAATCAAAAGACATTCAATTCATCTCCATCTGGAAACTTTAGCTATGTTATTTCTAAAACGCAATCGGTAAATATGAATTATAGCGGGAGTAGTAATGCGCCAAGGTTTGATCAGCTGCAGCCTGTGCCCGATACCAGGAACTTGCAGAATGTGATTATTGGTAATCCAGAATTGAAAACGTCATTCAACCATAATGCAAATGTTAGTTATAGCTTGTTTGGAATTACCAGCGGAAAGGCATTGCAGATTGGTGTAAATGCCAGTACCACACAGAATGAGGTGGTAAGCAATACTATCCTGATTAAGGATACTTTAAATAGCTTAAAGCAGGAAACTCGGTATGTGAATGTGAATGGTAATTATAATATTAATAGCAATTATACAATCGGTTTACCTTTTGGCAACCGTAAGTATATGGTTTCAATAGGTGGAAATATAGGGCTCAATAATTCAGTAATTTTTACTGATAATGTGAAAAATAACAATAAGGGACTTAATTTCTTTCAGAATATAGGGGTGAATATGGAATTGAAATCGTTATCT
>NZ_JBFTNT010000490.1:0-1744 GCF_056397585.1 Pedobacter sp. 05L430
CGGGCGAGTACGGCACATAACTACTATTAGTAGCTCCCACATTATCAACGTTATACCTAAATGCTCTTACTATATTTAGCGCATCGATCGCTCCTTGTCTTTCCCCTAATACAGCCAAAGCCTCAGCTCTCAACAGTGTAACATCTTCCAGCCTTGTAAAGAGTATAGCACTTGAAAATATTCTGAAAGTTGGGTCTGATGATCCATCCTGCATACATTTTATCTTACTAAAAATTGGATACTTACCTAGGAAATTTGTAAAATAAAGCTGAGAGTGAGTAACACCATTACTATCGATATTAAACCTGCCATCATTAGCTTCTTTAAATATGGATAAGATTGAATCCTTTGGTACAAAAATATCCGGTAGATTTTTATTTACAATTGGCTCTGCAAGTGTAAGTGATTCAATATTACCTACGAATGTGGCATCCTGATGTCCAAAGATAAAACCAAATCCCAACAGCTGATTATTATTCTTATCAAAGAAAAGTCCTCTGCGACCTGTAAGATAATCGGTTGGATTATAAGCCATTGCCGCTTTACCAAAATTATCAAGCACAATTTTGGTATAAACAGTTACGTCAGCATATTTCCCTTGCCATGCAGCCGCCTGAGCAGCAACAGCATAGGCACTTAATTTTCTAACCAGGGTTCCATTCCATCTTCCTTCTCCTTCATTATAGTACATCCCCGGTTGCTGAATATCGTTTACACTGTATCTATATGGTAACTGTTCAGCAGCTGCCACCATTTCGGCCTGAACAAACTCCATAATCGCGTTACGATCTGATCTTTTAACATTTTCAAATTGTCCGTCACGAGATGAGGTAATAAAAGGTACATCACCCCATATTCTCACCATGTAGAAGTAAGCAAATGCGCGCAAAAATCTTATTTGCGCTATATCTACAGTCATATTGTTATCCGTATACCTGGCATCTTTCGCTTTAACTTCTTGGATACGCTCAAGGAAAATATTTGCAGCATTTACAATTGCATAAAATCTTCTCCAATTAGAAAGTTCTTGAACCACTGGATAAGCAGCCTTCAGGTCATTTCTTATAATGGCTTTCAGATCCTGACGTAAAGGGCTATCAAAATTTCCCATACGCACATCACCATAAATCCAATGGCCATTGTTATCTGCTAATGCTGCCCTGGTTAACCCATATACCCCAAGCAGTTTAGCTCTGGAATCTTCCATATTGTTCCAGGAGTTCTGTTCATTTACCACACGGGTTGAGTTTATATCTAATGCTTTTTTACAGCCACCTGCTACCAGAGCAAAAAAGATAAGACTCAGCAAAACTATTTTTTTCATTTCGTCTATTTTAAATGGTACTTAATGTTATTTGTCTATGTGTGATATTAATTAAAAATCCATTTTTACACCTAGCATATACGTTCTAGGAATTTGCATTCCGTAACCTGTATCGTAACCAGTATAGTTTACGAGCTCTGGATCTTGTCCTGTATATTTAGTAAGGGTGAAAATATTATGCACACTACCATAAACATAAAATCTTTCAAGTCTTGGCATTTTCTTTTTCATCAATTTCGTTAAATCATAACCTAACGACACAGTTCTCAATTTTAAGAATGAAGCATCTTCAAGGAATAAATCCTGATTGGCCTGATAAGGAGCCGACGAACTCCATGGGTTATACAAAGGGTATTTTGAATAATCTCCCCTTTTTTCCCAGTAAGTAACCTCTCTAACAGAGTTGATATTATTTAACCC
>NZ_JBFTNT010000491.1:0-1735 GCF_056397585.1 Pedobacter sp. 05L430
ATGTGTTTTCTTTCTGACCAAAAATTTGAAAGTAATCATTCTTGGGGTAGTTGTAGCTGTGTTGTTTTTTGGGTTTTTAAAGTTCACCACCATTGGTAATGGTAATTATGGTTTGTATAGATTGCGAAGCGCATTGAACTTTAAAGAAGCCTCATTAAATGTTAGGTTTAACAACCAAAAGGTTCTTAGTGAGCGTTTGCAGAACAAACCTTTTGGTGGAGGACTAGGCGTAATTGGTACCTGGGGTAAACTCTATAATAAGGATAAGTTTCTTTCAACAATTGAACCGGATAGCTACTGGGTTAAGGTTTGGGCCATGTATGGTGTTGTTGGGTTAACAATATGGTTTTCTATGATGATGTATATTCTGGGTAAATGTAGTGGGATAATCTGGAAGATCAGGAATGTGGGACTGAGGTATAAGTGTATTGCAATGCTTTCGGCTACAGCGGGTATTTTTTTATGCAGCTATGGTAATGAAGTGATTAATTCAATGCCATCGGCTATTGTAGCCGCTTTATCTTTTGCACTTATTTTTCAGAGTGTGAATTTTGATGAAAGGGAGTCCTTGCCATCAAATAATAATAGTGAACCAAGTAAGGATACTGAAGGAAGTAATGATAATGATCTTAAAATAATTTACAGCTAATGCCATTTGAAATCTTTGTTATTCCTGGTGTAATATGTTTTGCGATTGCCTTTTTTTTAGAAATTAAGAACAAGGGCTAATTTTCATGTCCTAATGCAATAGAATTTAATATTTATGTCGATAGTCAATAAAATAAAATCAAATCCAAGGCTAAAAAAGCTGTTGCATAAGATGTTGATACCTGAAAATGATCATAAGCCACGACTTTGGGTCAGGCTTTTTGTGAATCCTTTTATACATAAAAAGGGGGCAGGGAGCATTATCAGGCGTCGAAATAGAATGGATGTTTTTCCATTTAATGAATTCAGTTTAGGTGAGAAATCTATAATCGAGGATTTTGTAACCATCAATAATGGAGTAGGTAATGTGTTAATAGGGGATAATACGATTATTGGAATTGGCAGTGTGGTAATTGGTCCGGTTGAGATAGGGAATAATGTGATGTTGGCAMAGAATATAGTTGTTTCGGGACTGAACCATGGTTATGAGGATATTGACCTTCCGCCAAGTAAGCAGAAGGAGATCAGGAAGAAAATTACGATTTGTGATGATGTTTGGATTGGGGCAAACAGTGTGATTACTGCTGGCGTAAAAATAGGGAAACACGTTGTTATTGGGGCAGGCAGTATAGTAACTAAGGATATTCCAGATTATTGTGTAGCAGTAGGTAACCCGGCAAGAATAATAAAAAAGTATTCTGAAGATACTAAATCTTGGATGTCTGTTTAGTTTTTCTAAACAGGAGCAAGTAATTAATTAAAGATGATCAATAGAAATGTAATTATTATTGGACAGCAACCCTGGGATACTGAAATTGGCAGTAATTGCAAAAATATTGCACTCGAACTTTCAAAAAATAATACTGTATTATATGTGAATTCCCCGCTTGATAGAATTACCCGTTATAAAGATCATGACAATTTAAAAGTTAAAAAACGTTTGCGGGTAATTGAGGGAAAAGAGAAAGGATTAATAAAAATTAAGGATAACCTTTGGAATCTGTATCCGGATTGCATGGTTGAATCAATAAACTGGATTGCAAATCCATCCATATTTAATTATTTGAACAAGAGAAACAATAAAAAG
>NZ_JBFTNT010000492.1:0-2339 GCF_056397585.1 Pedobacter sp. 05L430
CCAATGAGCAGTCCGGATTATCACGCAGTATTGCTTGCCAATCAGATTCTAGGGGGTGGAGCTGATGCAAAGCTTTTTAGAAATCTGAGAGAAAAACACGGCTTTACATACGGAGCCTATTCGAGAACCGGCTCAGGAAGAGGACAATCAACTTTCAGTGCTACAGCTTCAGTAAGAAATGAAAAAGTGGATAGTGCTGTAGTCGAATTTTTAAAAGAGATCACAATCATGCGTAACGAAAGAGTCAGCCCGGAAATCCTTCAGAATGCGAAAAACTTATACAACGGTTCTTTTGCCCTGGGGCTTGAAAATCCAGCGCGAAGTGCAGGTTTTGCCAGCAACATTCTGATCAACAAACTTCCAAAAGATTTCTACCGTACATACCTGCAAAAACTCAATGCAGTTACTGCAGCGGATATTTTGCGTGTAAGTAAAAAGTACTTCAACCATGATAATTCCAGAGTAGTTATTGTAGGACAGGCAAATCAATTTCTGCCAGGCCTGAAAAAAACAGGTTTTATCATAAAAGAATATGACAGCTATGCCACACCAATAGTGAGTAAATAGTCACCTATTGAGAAAAGAGAAAGCGGTTGAAGTTGTTTCAACCGCTTTCTTGGTTACAGGTTATCGTGTTGCCCTCTACAACATGTGTGGGGGTCAAAGGCAATACCAGGGGGCTTTCCCCCAATAAATATAGAGGCAACGTGATTGACGGATAGACCACAACCCATCTCTTTAACGCTGCAATTAGTTTCATTTTTGTTTTCATACAAATTACTTTTTTGAATACTTATCAAAGGTAATTTCGATTGTAGCCTGCGGGATAGGACAAAAATGAAGTTGAATAGGACTTATTTGATTTTTTTTTCAGAATGCCTCGGGCGAAGTGCCGGTATGCTTTTTGAAAAATCTGATAAAATAGGAAATATCTTCATAACCCAGGTAACAGGCTATCTGGCTGACCTGACTAGATGTGGTGATTAGCCCTATAGATACCACTGTAGACATGAATACAATTGAACAGCGAATCAATTACTATCATCTACTGAATACGGTAATACAGAATGGTATAGCGGGTGATGTGGTGGAATTGGGGTGTTTTTCCGGACAGTGCGCGCTGCTTTTTGGGAAAGTTATTGAACAGAACCATTCTGATAAAAAGCTCCACCTTTATGACTCCTTTGAAATTAAGTTTGCGGAGAAAAGAAATGTAGAAGATGTTTTGAAGGAAGGTTTTAGCCAGGCTAAACTCAGACTACCTGAACTGCACAAGGGTTATTTTGAACAGACTTTACCAGACCAACTACCCGAAAAGATAGCTTTTGCACATATTGATTGCGGCCATGGCGGCGATAAGCTGCAGCATAAGGAAATTATGTTATTCTGCCTCGGTCAGATTTACCCTAAAATGTCGCCAGGATCGATATGCGTACTGATGGACTATAACGACCCCAAAATCAACGGCCCGGGGCATGATGCCAACCCTGGAGTTAAACTGGCGTGGGATGAGTTTTTTAAAGGTAGGCCGGAGCAAATTGTGCCTTTATATGGCAACCAGTATTTTCATGCCTATTTCACAAAACAATAAATAAGGTGTGTATTTCTTCCCCAATTTTGGTGGTGAAAAAGATAACAGACAAGCAATTTCTTTTTTTGTAAATAACTGTGTTTTAAATCGATACAAGCTTATTATCTCAGTGGTTCCTTTGTATTATTTTTGCAGGAACTAACATTGATCATGATTCTCGTCTATATGTTAGAGGACCCTACGGCTTTAATCACCAGCAAGCTTTAATGAACACTTAATTCACTTATGAGCTCATAAAATCATCCTACCACAAGCTGTCTGATGGTCCAAAGAACAGCCTATACGGTAAATTAATTGATAAGAAGATTAAAGCAAAAGAAGAGCAGCAAATATCCAAACAGAAAACCTCTCAACAAGAGATGATCGGCATTCAGTAATTAATTCTATTGATGCCATCATTTCAGATTTTTATTAGGTGAGAACAAAAGCAACAGAGAATTACTAACCAATATTCTGCAAATATTTTCGTGATTTTTATGCAGGTGTGTGCACTTTGCAAAATAATGAGTACTATTTTGCAAATCCGTATCTTTACATCATCAAGTACCAGCTAACTACCATTCACAACCCCTTTGATAAACTCCTTCAGCGTGGTCTTTCCCTTTACCGGGCTGACAGGCATCTTATAATCCTGTTCCAGCGTCAGCTTGGTCATCGTCGCCATAGACTCCGCTGCTTCCAAAGAAAAACCACCCTTTTGCAAATACGATACCCACTCTGCCTCAGGAACAACCGCAACCTCCACCGG
>NZ_JBFTNT010000493.1:0-1663 GCF_056397585.1 Pedobacter sp. 05L430
GCCTAAATCATAAGAAAATCGGTAGTATCTAAATTAAAAACAGCTTATTGAATGGCAAAATGATGTATTAATAAACGCAAACAACTTTTGCTTACATCTGTTAATCAATTAGCGAGCTAATAAATTAAATAGACAACATGACTATTCAATCAGTTAATCCGGTTACTGGAAAAGTAATCAAAAGCTATAAAGAACATTCCTGGGAACAAATCGACAAAAAAATAGCTACAACGCAGACTGCCTGGTTGAAATGGCAAAACTCAAGTTTTGCTGAAAGGGCCTCTTTGTTAAAGAAAACATCTGCACTGCTTATACAGCGTAAGGAAAAACTGGCAGCTTTAATGGCCATCGAAATGGGAAAACCGATTAAAGATGGTATAGCCGAAATTGAGAAATGTGCATCTGTTTGCGACTATTATGCAGATAATGGTGAAACTTTTTTGAAAGATGAACTAATTAAAACTGAGGCTGTTAAAAGTTATGTAAGTTTCAGGCCTTTGGGAATCGTATTGGCAATAATGCCATGGAACTTTCCGTATTGGCAATTATTCAGGTTCCTGGCTCCTGCCTTAATGGCTGGTAATTGTGGCGTGTTAAAACATGCATCTAATGTTAGTGGTTGTGCGTTAAGTATTGAACAGATAATTAAAGATGCCGGATTTCCCGCAAATGTTTTTCAGGTACTGCTAATTAATAGCAGGGTTGTTAAGCAAGTAATAGCCCATCGCCATATCAAGGCTGTTACTTTAACAGGAAGTACAGAAGCAGGTATGCAGGTAGCTCAACAGGCTGCACAGCAACTAAAGAAAAGCGTGCTGGAGCTTGGGGGAAGCGACCCGTACCTTATCCTAGCCGATGCAGATCTTGAACTGGCAGCAGATGTTTGTGCTCAAAGCAGACTCATAAATAATGGCCAAAGCTGTATTGCTGCAAAAAGATTTATTGTAGTAAAGAAAGTTGAAAAGGAATTTGTTAGGCTGTTTAAAAATAAAATGGCAGCCAGAATAACAGGCGATCCTTTTGATGCTGATACCAACCTAGGGCCAATGTCTAGATTAGATCTTAGAGATGATTTGCATGAGCGAGTGAAAGAAAACATAAAAGCAGGCGCTAAGTGTATTCTTGGAGGACAAATCCCTGATTTTAAAGGGCGACATGCTTATTACACTCCTACAATTTTAACGGGGATAAAAAAAGGTATGCCTGCTTATGAAGAAGAAATTTTTGGACCCGTGGCTTTAGTTATTTCGGCAAAAGACACTGATGATGCCGTAAAAATTGCAAATGACACACCTTTTGGCTTAGGTGCAGCAGTATTTACAAAAGATGGATCACTTGGAGAACAGGTAGCAAAGACTCATTTAAATGCCGGCTCTTGTTTTGTGAATTCATTAGTTAAATCTGATCCACGATTACCTTTTGGAGGGATTAACCAATCTGGTTATGGTCGTGAACTGGGGTTATTTGGCATTAGAGAGTTTGTAAATATTAAAACAGTTTACATTAAATAAGCTGCACTTTGTCCTAAATACCACCTGTTTTTGGCTTTTATGGCAAGCCATATTTGATGTTACTAAGGTTAAATTTGAATTACCTTAAGCAATTACTATGAAAAACTTTGATTGGACCTCATTTACAATAAGAATTTTAGTGAGAGCAAGTC
>NZ_JBFTNT010000494.1:0-1639 GCF_056397585.1 Pedobacter sp. 05L430
CGGTACCACCCAGCACATCACCTACAGATATAAAGGCTTTGTCAGACCAGTCATTCCATACAGAATTGTACAAAAGTCCTGTGGCACCATTTACTTCGGCTGCTGTGGTATAATAACTTTCGGTGGTTGGTCCCGTTTCTGAGGGATTATCCAGGAAACTCTTTTTACAGGAAACTCCAATTAAAGCTACTGCAAAAAATATGATGATGAGATTTGTTTTCATTACTTTAATTTTTAGAGGTTAGAATTCAATGTTGGTGCCCAGAGTAAATGTTCTAGGAACCGGATAATGACCATTGTCGATATTCATGAACCTGATGTTGTTATTAAGCGCTCCCAGTTCGGGATCGTAACCCGAATAATTGGTAAATGTGTACAGGTTTTGAACAGAAACGTAGAACCTGGCATTGCTCACCTTTATTTTGCTTATTAAAGATTTTGGCAGGTTATAGCCTAGCGCTACGTTCTGTATCCTTAGGTAAGATCCATCCTCAATGTACCGATCAGAAATTCTGTTGTTATTGTTGTGCCATTGATTATACCTTGGCAAATCTCCATTAGGATTGTTTGCAGAGTATCTGTTMAATACAGTAGTAAGCTGATTGTTGTAAGGAGAGCTTAAGGCTTCGGTTTGGCGACGACTATAGTTGAAAATGTCACCTCCCTGGCTACCATAAATGAATATCGAAAGGTCAATTCCTTTATAGCTAAAGGTATTTGTAAAGCCGTAGGTGAAGTCTGGATTAGGATCGCCTATAACGGTAACATCCTTATCATCAACCACCTTATCGCCGTTTAGATCTTTAAACCTTACATCGCCCAGCCATAAGCTACCCGGAGCAATTGAGAGTCCGTAATCTATCCCATTGTTTAGCTCTGCCTGCGATCTGAATAATCCATCGGTAACATAGCCATAGAATGCACCAAGCGGACGGCCCTGTTGAGATAAGGTAACCAATGATTTGGTACCATATTCATCAAAAGTACCAGGTAAAGTTGCATTAGGCTCGTTCATCCTGTTAAGGATATTTTTATACTTACTGAATATGATATTGGTTTTCCATGTAAAGTTATTATTCTGAATGTTATAAGATGTTAGTCCGATATCGAAACCAGTGTTGGTCATGCGGCCATCGTTTGTTGTTGGCGTTTTGATATCGTTCCATGCCGTTCCTAAACCAGAATAAGCACCAAGCTGAGTAGCCAGTAACATATCTGAGGTTACTTTTTTATAGGCATCAAAGCTGAACTCTAATCTTTTATTCCAGGTGGTAAGGTCTAAACCTGCATTGTAGGTATTGGTAGACTGCCAGGTAATTAACAGGTTATCTACGTTATCAGGCAATCCACCTGGACCAAATGGTGCAATAGGAAATAGTCTGATATTTGCAGAGTATAGGTTACCTGAGCCGGCATCCTGCCCACCCACTTCTCCATATCCGAATCTTAGCTTCAGATAATTAACATATTTGTTGTCTTTTAAGAAAGATTCGTTACTTGCTGTCCACGATGCCGAAACAGCCGGGAATGTACCCCATTTGTGGCCCGGGCCAAAGTTAGAAGATCCGTCTCTTCTTATTGTTCCACTGATAGCATACCTGTTGTCGTAATTATAGTTTAAACGTGCAAATACCGACTC
>NZ_JBFTNT010000495.1:0-1638 GCF_056397585.1 Pedobacter sp. 05L430
ATGCCACACGGTTCGGACCCGTGTGGCTACCGGCTAAGCCGGCTCACCTTTAATCGTAGTTAAAAGTCATGCAAATTAAGAAATTTTTGCTATTGGGTATACTGTGTACCTATGTTATTTTTTCAAAAGCCCAAACAACATCTTCCAGTGTGAGTGGGCAACTCAAAAGCAGTGCAGGAGAACCTGTATCTGCTGCCACAATAAAGCTTCGAAATTCCTCGTACGGAGCAATATCAGATCAAAATGGATTTTATAAAGTCACTAACGTTAAACCAGGAGACTATATTGTCGAAATCAGGGCAATTGGCTTTAAATCTCAAAAGAAGTCAATCAAAATAGGAAATGGTGAAGATGTAAAACTAAATCTAGGGCTCGACGAAGATGTCAAAGAAATGGAAACGGTCAATGTAATTGGTCGGACAAAGGCCCAAGAGGTAAACAGACAGGCATTTAACGTAACCGCAATTGACGCGACTAAACTTTACAATACGACCTTAGATATTTCGGGCGCTTTGGATCGTGTTGCTGGCGTTCGGGTAAGAGAATCGGGGGGTGTGGGTTCCAACTTTAATGTATCATTAAATGGATTTTCAGGTAATCATATCCGCTATTTTATAGATGGTATCCCAATGGACAATTTTGGATCCTCTTTCCAAATTAACAACATTCCTATAAATGTTGCCGAGCGTGTAGAGGTATATAAAGGTGTTGTACCTATGTGGTTAGGTTCTGATGCGTTGGGTGGAGCAGTGAACATTGTGACAGGAAACAGGCATCGGAATTATGTGGATGCCTCTTATTCATATGGTTCGTTCAATACGCACCGTAGTGTTATTAATGCTGCAGCTACTTCAGAGAGTGGATTAACGGTACAGCTAAGCGCTTTCCAGAATTACTCAGATAACAATTATAAAACAGACCTTAAACTTCGGTTGCAGAATGATATGGTGCCTGAAAAAAGAGCGTCTTCGGTAAGGAGATTTAACGACACTTATCATAACGAAACTTTGATAGCAAACGTTGGTGTGGTTAATAAATCATTTGCAGATAACCTTTTGTTCGGAATAACATTAGGTCAGAACTATAAGGAAATACAAACTGCTGCCAGACCTGAAAGTGTTTATGGTCAGTTACACAGGCGTGGAAGAATCGTTATGCCATCGCTTAAATACAAAAAGACAAATTTAATTAAGGGATTGGACCTTACTGTGAACGCAAACTATAACCTAGGATATGAAAAAACAATAGATACGGCGAGAGCAGATTACGATTGGGACGGGATACGGGATCCTAAGCCGACTTTGGGTGAACGAGATGGCGGACAGCTAGCTAAATACAAAAACAATAATGGGCTTGGTACAGCTATGTTGAGCTATAAAATTTCTGACCATCACTCTGTGGCGGTGAACAATGTGTTTTCTACCTTCAATAGAAAGACCGATGACTTATTATTTCCCGAAAAAAATGCATTAGATCCGGCAAAAAAAATGGATAAGAATGTACTTGGTTTCGGGTACGGATATGATGTAGAGAATAAATTGAGCCTAAATCTGTTTGGAAAATACATCTATCTGAACAATGTAATTGGCAGCAGAAACGTAAACAAATCTACAGAGAAACTTGGCTATGGCATGGCCC
>NZ_JBFTNT010000496.1:0-1636 GCF_056397585.1 Pedobacter sp. 05L430
GCTCACTTAAATATGTTTTTCCGTTTTCCGCCTTCCATTGTATGATAAACTTCCAATGTCCTTTTGCCAGGTCTGTAGATCTCAGCATCACACTGGCGGCACTGTCAGTCTTAAAATTCATCATCTTGTCCATGCTTTTTTTTGCTGTACGCATTATTTTTAAGGTGCCAGCAGCTTGTGTCTTAAACGTTATTATTAAATTGTCACCTGAGAATTCTATATCAGGTGATGCATTATCTTTTATTACCTGCTCTTTTTGCCGGTATTGGTCATTGTACCTTAATCCTTTTTCATAATAATCGTTGTCCACCAAAGCGTCATTTTCACTACGCATCATTAGTACAGCCAGAATTACAATAAAGGCCATAAATGACAACATTCCAATAATTAATTTCGTTCCCCAATTCATATTCTTAATTGTTTGCAGGTGCTATAAAGGTAGTTTCAAACCGATCTACCACTTTCTTTTCAGATTGCAGTTTGAAACTGATCTTGGTTTTATATTTTCTGATTGTGCTTTGAGGCAGGATTACAAAAAAAGTTGCTTTGGTACTGCCTCCATATGCAATAGCATCGGGTTTTTGGATATACTGAATGCGTGCATGCTCATCATCGGGTATTATTTCAAATTCCACAATTTTATCCGTTTTGTTCACCATTTCTGCAGTGTACAGATTGCTTACAGTCTGGTCTTTGTCCCTGAGCTGGTATAATGTTCCGCTTGCGCGCAAAATGGTTGTCTGCACATCTGATCGTCTTATGATCATAAAGGACAGAACAATTATAAGGACTGTCAGTACAGCACTGTATGCGTATATTTTTTTGCTGATCTTAAAGGTGGTTTTTTGCTTGATCTCACTCTCAGATTTAAAGCCAATTAGTCTTAAAGGCCTGTTGATTTTCGTCATAACCATATCGCAGGCATCTATGCATGCGGTGCAGTTAACGCACTCCAACTGAGTACCGTTCCTGATATCTATGCCGGTAGGGCAAACCTGAACACATAATTTGCAATCAATGCAATCTCCAGATGGAGTATCCTGTCCCTTATTTATTTTTTTTCTGGGTTCACCACGCTCATAGTCATAGGCAACAATAATACTCTGGTTATCCAGCAAAACCCCTTGCAATCTGCCATAGGGGCATACTACTGTGCAAACCAGCTCCCTCATTCTGGAAAACACGAGATAAAATACGAATGAGAATAACCATATTGAAATAAATCCCGAGAGATGATCTTTTACGGGTTCAGTCACAATGCTGATCAGTTTGCCGGATCCGATCAGATAAGCAAGAAAAACATTTGAGATCAGAAATGAGATACAGAAAAAAAGAAAATGCTTTGACGTCTTTTTAAGGAACTTACTGAAGGTTAATGGTGCTGCATCGAGTTTTCTCTGCTGATTGTGATCTCCTTCTATCCAGTTTTCTATTTTTCTGAATACCATTTCCAGAAATATGGTCTGCGGGCAGGCCCATCCACAAAAGACCCTTCCGAATATTACTGTAAACAAAACAATGAATACTATAAAAATCAGAAGTGCAAAAGCAAACAGGTAAAAATCCTGAGGCCAGAATACAATTCCAAGAAAAACAAACTTCCTTTCTATTACGTTTAACAGCACAAGTTGTTCAC
>NZ_JBFTNT010000497.1:0-1626 GCF_056397585.1 Pedobacter sp. 05L430
TCCTACAAGGGTAGAATCATCAACTGTAATTAAAGAATCGGGTACAAAAAGAAGATCCTCAGATAAGGCCTCAACTTTGGAAGAAGTTCTTTGTGCTCTTTCTGGTGCAGACAAGGAACCAAGCTTATTTTTAATGTGAAAGAGTGTGTCTGTATGCGCAACTACAGGATACCCTTTAAACACAACAGTATCTTTCTGTGCATAAACAACATGCTGAATACAACAGAAAGCGACAAATGAGATCAACAATTTAAATGACATATATCGAATGATTATAACTGATAGCAAAATACAGAAATTTTTTACCTTTACTTGCATATTTATATTTGGGATAACATGACGAAACTTTCAGTAAACATCAATAAAATAGCAACCCTTCGTAATAGTCGTGGAGGAAACAATCCGGATCTTGTTAAAGTAGCATTGGATTGTGAGCGCTTTGGATCGGAGGGGATAACTGTACACCCCAGACCTGATGAAAGACACATCAGATATCAGGATGTTTTTGATTTGAAAGCAACTATAGCTACAGAATTTAATATAGAGGGTAACTGCAGAGAGCAAAAATTTGTTGACCTGGTTTTAGCAAATAAACCTGCCCAGGTAACCCTTGTTCCGGATGCAGAAGGCCAAATTACCTCCAATCATGGATGGGACACTATAAAACATAAAGATTACCTGCAAGAGATGGTCTCTGTGTTTAAATCTGCCGGAATTCGTGTGTCCATCTTTGTAGATCCGGTAGTAGAAATGGTGGAGGCTGCGGCAGAAAGTGGAACCGACAGAATTGAACTTTACACCGAGGCTTATGCGCATAATTATTACGACAATAGGGAAAAAGCCATTTTACCTTACATCGCAGCTGCGCACAAGGCTAATGAAATAGGACTGGGCATTAATGCAGGCCACGATTTAGACTTACACAACCTAAAATATTTTGCTGAAAGCATTCCTGGGTTACTGGAGGTTAGTATTGGCCACGCATTAATCAGTGATGCCCTCTATTTAGGTTTGGAGAACACCATTCAATTATACCTAAAACAATTGAAACATTAATCTATAATGCTCACCATGAAAAACTTCACATTATTAACTATCGCAGCAACATTGATTTTCTTTATATCATCTTGTAAAAGCGGTGGTAATTTAGACGAGGGTACAGCTGAAGATGTAATATCAGCCCACCTTAAAGCAAATCCGGAATACGAGAGTACCAAAATAAATATTGGGGAAATTAAGTTCAGAAGCAAGAACGATCAGTTGGAGCTGCAAAAGTATAAAGCCCTGGAAGAAAAAGGACTTGTTGAAATGGTCCTTCAGAATCAAAAAAAGAAGTTCTTATCTAAAGACAGTGTGTACTTCTATTTGATTACGCTAACCGATAAATCAAAACCTTACATTATTAAACATGATGCACATAATGCTACCGTAAGAGCCGTTAATTATGTTCTTGATGAAGAGAAGCCAATTACACTTATAAAAGGAGACTCAAAAATAGCTCGCGTTACTGTTTCACTCAAAAAAGAAATGACAGATTTCTCGATATTCTTTAAAGATAAAAACATCGGCAGCAACTTCATTACCAAAACTTATAAGTTGAAGCTGAAGAAAGAAGTTGGCTGGATA
>NZ_JBFTNT010000498.1:0-1611 GCF_056397585.1 Pedobacter sp. 05L430
AAACTTAGCCGATCCTGACGCAAATGGAGCATTAAAATCCATTTTTGGGTAAAAAGTAAAGGGGTAACGGTCGTAATCCTGATTCTGAAGTTCAAAACGCCAAACTTCTTTGGCATTGTCTGACATTACTACTCCTACTTTTTCAATCTGATCAGACAATTTCAACAAACTATCTAACAGTAATTTAGCATAAATTGATCCGCTGGCACCAGTAATTGCAACAATAATTTTCTTCTTCCTCATAGCGCAGATAAAGATACGGAACCTTAGATAACAAAAAAGGGCCGAAAATTAATTTTCGACCCTACATCTACCTATGAAAAACATACCCCCGAAAGGGTAAGCCCAAATGTAATTATCTTTTTGAATAAATGAAAGTTTAAACATACTTTTTTCTCATCTTAATTAGAATATTATTGCGAAGTCAGAAAATCCGGTTAACAAATTATCTAATAGCGTAAAAATCAGTTCCTTTTAGTGGTTTCCAATCACCATCTTTGTATCTCATTTTTAAAGAAAGTATACGCTCTTTACCTGCTTCTCTTAAATAATAAATCTTAACCGGATGATAGCCGGCTTTGAGATAAACACGCTCTGTTTCCTGGCTCACTGACTGATAACCAAAATCCGCGTCAATTAGTTCTGCTTCATGAATTCTCATATAAGCTTTCCCACTTGCCTGAAGTGAAAAGCTGTATTCTCCATCAGATTGCACCTTTATAAAACCTTCATATAGTGTCATTCCAGGTCTTGCTTTTGGCACTTCTTCTCCTAAATGTTTGCTAATACCATTTGAAACTTCAGTAAGACCCGTTTCTGAAACTACGTATGGAAAATTTCCTTTAAAGAATTTCCACGAAAGTCCGGGATATGTTTTATCTAAAATCTCAACAGCCGGAATTTCGGCCCTATCATACGGCCGTGGAGCTTCAAGATCTGCCTTTCGAGCCTGTAATGATTTGGCTTTCATTTGAACCTGTAATTCGTTGCAGGACGGTATTGAAGCAAGGTTAGTAGTTTCCTTAGGGTCGCTTACTATATCGTATATTTCAAAATCATCATCTGCAGATTTGATATCATAACGCACACCTACAAAATCCCCAAGACGGATCATTTGCATTTGCCCACGTTTCCGGCCCCTCCTGCTGGCCTCAAAAGCTTTAAAATCAGGCGTTTTACCCCCTTCAGAATATTCTGAATAAATTAAACTTTCGGCCTGGATGCCTTTTCCTGTTAGAGATGGAACCAATGAAACTCCATTTGTTCTGGCCGGAGCACTTATACCTGCAACATCAGCAAAGGTAGGCATCCAGTCTGACAGCATACTTGGCGATACCACAACTTTACCAGCAGGAATATGCTGAGCCCAGGTTACCAGAGTTGGCATTCTTAATCCACCCTCCCATACATCTCTTTTTATTCCATCAAAAGGTCCGAACCCTCCAAAAAACTCCGGGTTATTAGGTGGGTAACCTGCAGGAAGATAAGATTCAATAGATGGTCCGTTATCAGATGTAAAAACGACAATCGTATTTTCCGAAATTTTTAAGTCCTCTAAAAGCTGCAAAATGTCGCCTACTGCATCATCAATTCTTCTGGTGGCTGTAGCAT
>NZ_JBFTNT010000499.1:0-1607 GCF_056397585.1 Pedobacter sp. 05L430
AATTAAAGCTAGTGCCAGAAGTGATTTGGTTAGGTTTCTTTTCATCTTTATTGTAATACTAATATAGAAATACTTTTAGCAACTCGCTTTTTTTTCTATTTTGTGTTTTCCAAATAAAATAAGAAAGTATGACCATCCTAATCGTCCTATTGTGTATCCTATTTCTGATTGTTTTAGTTTCAGCATTTAAGGTCAATGCATTTGTTGCATTTCTAATTGTATCTATACTTGCCGGTATTTTACTGGGCATTCCACTTAATAAAGTTACAGCCTCCGTAGAAAAGGGAATTGGAGATGTTTTAGGCTCTTTGGTAGTAATCATTACTGTGGGGGCTATGTTGGGTAAACTTGTGGCCCAAAGTGGCGCAGCGCAAAGAATTGCATCCTCTATGATGAATTTTTGCGGAGAGAAATATATACAATGGGGAGTAGTTACTACGGGGTTCCTAATCGGTATTCCATTGTTTTACGGGATAGGTTTTGTGTTAATGGTTCCGTTGATTTTTTCTATTGTTTACAAGTATAAGTTGCCTGTTATTTACATCGGTTTGCCTATGCTTGCTGCTTTATCTGTTACTCACGGATTTTTACCACCGCATCCTTCGCCTTCTGCACTTGTTATTCAGTTTAAGGCCAATATGGGTTTAACGTTGTTGTACGGATTAATTGTAGCTGTGCCTGCCATTATTATAGGTGGACCATTGTTTTCGAGAACGCTTAAAGCTATTCCATCAAAACCATTGGCATCTTTTGTTCCTGCCGATATGCCTGAAGAAGAATTGCCGGGCACATTTAATAGCTTTTTTACGGCCTTACTGCCTGTTTTACTTTTAATAGGCGCTACAGTATTCACATTTTCAGAAAATCAGAATCCAGCTGTGTCCAATTTCTTTGCTTTTGCGGGAAGTCCGACAATTGCCATGCTTATTGCATTGTTTGTTGCAACATTTTCGCTAGGTATTTTTCAGGGCAAGAAAATGGGGGATATCATGAATATCTATGGCGAAGCGATTAAAGATGTTGCCATGATATTGTTAATTATCGGTGGATCTGGCGCATTAAAGCAAGTTTTGGTAGATAGTGGGGTAAGCGGACAAATAGCAGTCCTTTTAAAAGATATGGATATGCAGCCTTTATTTTTAGGCTGGTTAATTGCCGCAATTATTCGTTTTTGTGTGGGTTCTGCAACAGTAGCAGGCTTGACAACTGCGGGGATTATTTTACCTTTGATGGTATCGTCTAATACAGATCCTAACTTAATGGTTTTGGCAGTTGGTGCAGGCAGTTTAATGTTTTCGCACGTAAACGATTCCGGATTCTGGATGTTTAAAGAGTACTTTAACTTAAGTATGAAGGATACCTTTAAATCGTGGGCCGTAATGGAATCAATAGTAGGTGTTGTTGGATTGGTAGGCGTACTTTTATTAAATCAAATTATTTAAATATAGATATGGGAACTTTTAATGCAGATGAACAGTTTGAAAAATTAGGATTAACATTGCCTCCGGCGCCAACACCTTTGGGTGTTTATAAACCTTTTTTGATTGATGGAAAGTATCTTTATTTATCAGGACATGGGCCTGTTAGAGATGATAAAAGTTTGATAA
>NZ_JBFTNT010000500.1:0-1592 GCF_056397585.1 Pedobacter sp. 05L430
GAAGATGTAGCAGCTTTGCGTGCTTCATTATATAAAACAAAATAAAGAAAACCTATTTCATTTCGAACAAGAAAGGCCATTTTGTAATACAAAATGGCCTTTCTTGTTCGAAATGAGTATCTTCGCGTTTTGCGAATTATGAATATGAAACTGGAAGAACAGCTACTTGAAAGAAGTGAGAATAAGTGTGAATTATGTGGATCTGAGGCCAATCTTAGCATCTATGAGGTTCCCCCTCAAACTCAAAATACAGCAGAAGAATGTGTTGTAACATGCGGAAAGTGTTTAGCACAGATTGAAAAAAAAGAGGTATTAGACAGCAAACACTGGCAGTGCCTTAGTGGAAGTATGTGGAGTGAGGTTCCAGGAGTACAGGTAGTGAGCTGGCGCATGTTAAACAGATTAAGGMAGGAAAGCTGGGCAATTGATAATCTGGATATGATGTATCTTGATGATGAAACTTTGGCTTGGGCCAAAGCAACCGGTGATCACGAAAATGATTCTGAAGTGGAATTCCATAAGGATTCTAATAATAATGTGCTGGAAAACGGAGATACAGTAGTGATTATAAAAACACTTGATGTTAAAGGATCCAGTCTAAGCGCAAAACTTGGAACAGTGGTGAAAAACATTAAATTAGTTGATGATAATAAGGAGCAAATAGAAGGCCGTGTTGAAGGTCAGCTGATTGTTATTCTAACCAAATATGTACGGAAGCAAAGCTAATTGCAGCTATAAAATAAAGACAGTAAAATTGATCTAATTATGAAATCAATTGAGATTAAGTATTTTAAAGATTTTTTAAGTAGCGGAGAGATACCTTCAGGTTTGCCTGCACATTTGCAGGCGCTTTGGCATGAGGGAAAAGGTGACTGGAAAACAGCACACGATCTGATAGATCACCTAAGCGATAAACAGTCTGCTCACGTACATGCCTATCTACACAGAAAAGAGGGAGATGTGTGGAATGCTGATTACTGGTATAACCGGGCAGGGCAATCAAGACCCAACGTTACTCTGGAAAAAGAATGGGAAGATCTGGTTTCATTGTATTTGTCATTATTACCAAATTCTACTGGTAATTAAAATGAATATGTATATTTAAATTCCTTAAATTATTTCATTATTAATTAATTACTATGAGACACACTTACGCTTTTCTGTTGCTATTTATTGGCTTTTTGCCTAAAACCTTCGGCCAAACTCAACCAAATGGCGGCTCTGTTGCAGATGTAGCCTTTATTCAAGGCCATTGGAAAGCTACTACTCCTGAAGGCCAATCTATTGAAGGAGTTTGGTTACAACCAGAAGACGAAAACATACTAGGCTTCATGCGCATGATGAAAGCCGGTAAAGCTGATCTTTATGAAATATTAGCCTATGAGCAAACCGAACAAGGACTGGTCTCTATGGTAAAACATTTTAAACCAGGTCTTCTGGGTTTAGAGGAGAAAGACAAACACGATCGTTACAACTTTGTAGAAGCAAGTAAAGACCGTGCTATCTTTCAAAAAGAGGGCGAAAGCTTACGTATTCTATACGAAAAACGCTCCTCCAATCAATTTGTAATTGCCAGAGGCAACCTGCAAGAC